>JANLHD010000092.1 GCA_024653865.1 archaeon
CCTTAGAGCCCAAAAGCCCCTGTATTTCCTTGACCTTTTGGAATTCCTTGTGCTTTGCCTGCTCCGCGGCCTTGACCCCCATAAGCCCCATGATGTATGCGGTCATTTCCCCGATTGCCGCACCACAGCCTGCCACAATGCTAAGAACAAGCACATTAACAAGGCTCCCTGATTCCGCCGCAACCGCAAGAATCACAAAATCTATTGGCACAGGGAGAAAAATGGTCGCATTCGCAATGATTGCGGCAATGAACAAACCCAAAAGCCCATAACCCTCAACCAAGCCGCTCACAAATGAGGCATTCGTGAACACCCAGTACGCAAAAACAAGCATAACAACGATCGCAAAAGCGGTTCCGGCCAACCCCTTCCAATCTTCACGCATCCCCAAAAACCGAATATTACAATCATTTCAATCATTAATAAAATAATCGCAAAGGAAGCGGGGGCTTTAAAAGCCTTTAACCGCGAATTCTTATTATGGAGTACGAAAAAATGCTCAACAGGCTCTACATTAGCCTGCCCAAAAAAGGCGAAGCGAGCGAGAGGTTCGAATTGCCAAAACTTGACAGCAATGTGCAGGGAAAAAAAACGATTATCAAGAATTTTTCGCAGGCAGCAAAGGCGGTCAAAAGAAGCGAAAAGCACCTCTATAAATACGTGACAAAAGAGACCGCGACAGCAGCGACAATCGAGGACGGAAAGCTTATCATGAACGGCCGGTTTTACCCGGAACTAATTTCCAAGCTCTTCACCAACTACCTCAAGGAATTCGTGCTTTGCCACGAATGCAAAAAGCCGGACACCGAAATCGTCGAGCAAAACGGCGTGAAGGTCATGAAGTGCACGGCGTGCGGCGCACTAAACCCAGTGAAGAGGATCAGGTGAAAAAAGTGCCCGGTAACGCCGAATTGTACTGCCGCACTTATGAGGCGCAAAACAGCGTTGTGCTCGCGTGCTGTGACGCCGAAATTTTGGGAAAAAGGCTTGTTGAAGGAAATTATGACGTCACAATCGAGGAAACATTTTACCGCGGAGAGCCAACTGGCCTTGACGCGCTCGCAGAACTTCTCGAAACCGCGAACAACATCAATCTCTTCGGAGAAAAAAGCGTCGGCGTGGCCCTTCAAAAAGGTTTTTTAAGCGAAAGGGAAGTCATTACAATTAAAGGAGTAAAGCACGCAATAATATTCAAGGTTTGATAAAATTGGCAGACAGGAAAAAACCGCAGAGCGCCGAAGACCAACAGGAAGCCGTGAGGCGCATTAGGCTCCCGAACCGCAAGGAACTTGAAATGTTCGGCATTGTCCTTCAAAGGCAGGGCGGCGACCAAATAAAAGTGCTCTGCGAGGACGGCGTGGAGAGGAGCTGCAGAATAACCGGAAAAATGAGAAAGCGCGCATGGACGAGAGAGCGCGACGTCGTCATTGTAAAGCTCTGGGATTTCCAGCCAATCAAGGCGGACATAAAGTGGCGCTACATCGGGTTCCAGGTCGAGCACCTCAAAAGAAAGGGCTACCTCGACAAGCTGCCAGTGTAAAACCACCAGCCCTGCAAGGGACTAATTTTCATGGATTTTGAGGACGAATTCGAGGAAGAAATACTAAGGCACCGCGTGAGGCAGGAGTCCGACCGCAAGATTTTCGAAAAGGTCTTCGACAAGCAGACCATAATGACAATACACCAGCTCGCGACAAAAGGCCTCTTCGACGTGCTAGAGCACGTAATAAGCACGGGAAAAGAGGCGCACGTTTTTGCGGCAACGGACGATTCTGGCAACACTCGCGCGGTGAAGATTTTCAAAAAGGAGACAACCGACTTCAAGAGCATGGCTGATTACATCGTCGGCGACGTTCGGTTCAAGGACATAAGAAAGGACCGCAGGAACCTGGTTTTTGCGTGGACAAAAAAGGAATACAAAAACATCATTGCGGCAAACAACGCGAGGCTTTCTGTCCCGCTCGCGCTCGGGCACAAGGACAACGTCATAGTAATGGAATATATTGGCGAAGGGGATGAGCCATGCCCCAAGCTCAAGGAACTAAAGCCCACAAAAGAGGAACTTTTGGATTACAAGCGCCAGCTAATTGATTTTGTCGCCGGATTCTACAACGCAGGGCTCGTGCACGCCGACCTCTCCGAGTACAACGTGCTCGTGAAGGGCAACAGGCTCGTGGTGATTGATTTCGCCCAGGCGGTTCTATTGAACCACCAAAAGGCAAGGGAGTTTTTCGAGCGCGACGTGGTCAACCTCGCGAACTACTTCAACAAAAGCGGCCTCGAAACATCGTACGAAGAATTATACGCCGGCATAAAAACGAGGGCAAAAGAACTCGAAACAAGCAAATAAGGCAAAATTTTCCCAAAAAAAATCCAAGGCATTCAATTTTTTTGGATCAGGCGCATCTGGGCGGCAAAAAATCGAATCGGACGCTAATATCTTATTAATATATTATAGTAAATTTATCCTAATGGATGACCATTCGGAATTCCTGCTTGTCCCGCACGAGAGAATCGGGGCAATTATAGGAAAAGGGGGCGCAACAAGGCGCCAAATAGAAAAAAAAACCCAAACAAAAATTGTCGTGGACAGCAAGGAAGGGGAAGTTGAGGTAATCCAAAAGGGCGAAGCCGTCCCCCACCTGAAGGCAACGCGCATTGTAAAGGCAATCGCGAGGGGGTTTTCGCCGGAAAAGGCTTTCAGGCTGCTCGACGACGGCGTTGGGCTCGAGCTCTTTGACATAACCGATGCGGTGGGAAGGAACAAGAGCACCCAAACCGCAAAAAAAGGAAGGGTAATCGGCGAAAAAGGAAAGGCAAGGGAAGAAATCGAAAGGGACACGGGCGCAAATGTTTCGGTTTTCGGAAAAACGATAGGAATAATAGGATCA
>JANLHD010000096.1 GCA_024653865.1 archaeon
ATTCGGATAGGTGCGGGGTTATGGGCGCTAGAAGCCTTATTAGTTCGTACAAAACATGGCTGAAGACTTTTCCAAGGTTTTTTGGGTCGGATTTTGCCCGCTCCCTAATCATTTTGATGTAGGTTCTCGAGAATTCTTCGAGCACGAAATATTCCATGAGCGAAACCGCCTTCGAGTAATTGTAATCATTGTATTGCGCAACGACCTGTTGTGATAGCGAGTGCATTTTGCTCACAATCCACGCGTCCTCCGTGGCAAGTTTTTTTGCGCCGATTTTTTCCCCGTTCTCAAAATCGAGGTCGAGGTATGTCGCCGCGTAATTGTATGAATTCCACAGCGTGTTGAAGAACCTGTTTATGTCCTTGAATGCCTCCCAGTCAAACACCATGTCCTCGCCCTTGAATTCGCGCGCGAGGTAGAACCTCAAATAATCGCGGTTGTATTTTTCTATCACCTCTTTTGGCGAGACTATGTTGCCTTCGCTTTTGGACATTTTTTTCTTGCCAAGGTCAAGCACCATTCCGTGCATTGCTATTGCCTTGAATGGCGCGGCGTCAAAGCAAATCGTGCTTGTGATTAGCTGTGAGTTCCACCATCCCCGAATTTGGTCCTTTCCTTCCACGTTGAAATCTGCGGGCCAGTATTTTTCAAACCCCTCTTTGTTTTCCGGGTAGCCAAGCGAGCCCCAAGAGCTAACCCCCGAATCGAACCAAACATCCATCACTTCGGGAACTCTTTTCATCGTGCCTTTGCCGCATTTTTTGCAGCCCCACTCTACCTTGTCAATCCATGGCTTGTGCAAATCCTTCAAGGGTCCCTTGTAGTGTTCGCGTATTTCCTTTTCGGAGGCGAGCACTTTTTTGTTGCCGCATGCGGGGAAATCGCAAATCCATATGGGCAGGGGTGTTCCCCAGAATCTTTGCCTTGAAATCGGCCAGTCCCCGAGGCTTTCGAGCCAGTTGCGAAACCTATCTTTACCCCACGAAGGGTGCCACTCGACTTTTTCGTTGAGCTCGAGCATGCGCTCGCGAATCGCAGTCACTTTGAAGAACCATTGGGGGGCGCTGATCATGAGAAGAGGGCTTTGGCATCTCCAGCACACGGGGTAATCGTGCGTGTATGGGTGCTTGTAAACCAGCGCGTTTTCTTCTTCCAAATCCGAAATTATCTCCTGGTCCACCACGCGCGCTTTTTTGCCCTCGTATTTTCCGCCCTCTTTTGTGAAAAGGCCGTTCACGTTCACGATGCTAACGAGCGGAAGGTTGTTTCGCATGCCTTCGTCGTAGTCCTCTTTTCCGCAGCCGGGTGCGGTGTGCACAAGGCCTGTTCCTTCCTCGAGGTTCACGTACCTCTCGCTCATTATTATGCGATAAGCATTATCTCTAACTGGGGGTATTGGACCTGAAACCATTTTAACATTTTTATCTTTTTCAAAAATACTCTTGCCAAGAGGGCTATATTTTTCAACATCTTCCCAATCAATTTTGAGGTTTTTTGCGAGTGGGTTTTCGTATTGTTTTCCTTCGAGCTCTTTTCCCTTGAATTCGCGCAACACCACATATCCTGCTTCGATTGCGTCCATCAATTGAGAGAGCCTCTCTTTTGCGATTACCCAAATCTCGGCGCCGACCTGTGCTTCCACGTAATCGAATTTCGGGTTGGCCATAACTCCCGTGTTTGAGGGAAGTGTCCACGGGGTCGTGGTCCAGATTATGAAGAATTTGTTTTTTTCTCCCCGTGCCTTGAATTTAACGTAAATCGATGTGTCGGTTTGTTTTTTGTATTCGATTTCGTTGTACGCGACCGCGGTTTCGCAGTGCGTGCACGCGTGTATGGGGTATTTTCCCAAATACAAAAGCCCTTTTTCGTCGGCTTTTTTGAATGTCCGCCAGATTGCCTCGATGTATTCTTTGTTGAGCGTTAGGTAGGGGTTTTCCCAGTCCATCCAAACCCCGAGGTTGTCGAATTCCGCGTTCATTATGCCGATGTATTGCGTCGCGAATTTTCTGCATTCTTCGATGAATTTTTCTTCGCCGAGTTTTTTTATTTCGTCCTTGGTTTTTAGCCCGAGCTCTTTTTCCACCTTGTTTTCGATTGGAAGCCCGTGGGTGTCGTACCCGGGTTGGTCGAGCACCGAATATCCCTGCATTCTTTTGTGCCGAATCGTGATGTCCTTTACTATTTTGTTTAGCGCGGTTCCCATGTGTATGTGGCCTGAGGCGTATGGCGGGCCGTCCATCATGTAAAAGCCCTTGCCTTTTGGGTTTGCGTTGCGCGCCAATTTGGCTATTTTTCCCTCCGCCCAGAACCTGCGGATTTCTTCCTCTTTCTTCAAATCGTACGCTTCGAGTTTCTTCATAATTTCACGTCTGCTTTTATGTTAACCCGTCCTGCCGAAGGCGGACAGGTCTGGACGCGGACCTTTCCGCGTATGGGAGTAAGCGGATTTGAACCGCTGACCCTTGGTGTATAAGACCAATGCTCTGACCAGGCTGAGCTATACTCCCTCGCGCATTTCGACGCGCGCTACCGACGGACCCCGCCATGCGGGGGCCTGGCTCGCTTGCGCTCGCATTAATAATGCTATATAATGATTAAAAAGCGTTGAATTAGGTTTAAAAAGGTAAAAGAAGGCCTTTTTTTAAAATTCTTCGAGGCTGCGGTTGTTCGTGGTTTCCGCCTCGAAGTCCCCGGTGGTTTGCTCGGCTTTCCCGAGCCTTCCGATGTTAAGGGTGAGCGAGTTCCTGTAAAGCGAAGTGTATGCCCCGGTTATTTTGTAGTAATTGTTCTCCTTTAATTCGTCGATTTTTTCGTCCCAGAGGGATAGGTTGATGCATGCGGTTTCGTCCCCAACGAGCGCGTCGCATACCCTGTGGAATTTTCCGTCGATTTTTGAAGTGACTTGTCTTGGCTCGGTTTTTTCAACGACCTTGACAATGAGTTCGACGTTTTTTTGGTTTGGCGCGAGTTCCTTTGCCTTCACCCCAAAGCCACCTTCATTACTGAATCGGTTTCGCGGTAGAGTTCCTCAATCGAGCCGAAATTATTTATTTGAAGCTGCGCCTCGTCGAGCACCTTTTGCATGCCCTTGGTTTTTACGTCGCGCTCGTCGCGGCTGAAGAACCCTTCTTCCTCCTTTGGGTCGCGTTCTGAGCGCCTTGCAAACCTCTGCGCCTTTCCCGCAACTACGCGTATGACCTTTAGTTCGGGGTATTTTTTGCGAAAGTACTGCACTTCCTCGATTGAGCGCGGGCCGACAAGCACGAGGTTGTCCTTTTTATTTATTTTTTTGTCAAGAAGCTTTGCGATTGCGTCCATTCCCATTAGGCCTCGAAGCATGTCTCCGAGTTCTAGCATGCGCTCTTTTGTTGGGTTGATTCCCTTTTCCTCAAGTGTTTCGCGGAGCACGGAACTGAAGGTGTATTTCGAGTAGCCGTATTTTTCGGCGATGTAGTCCGCGGCGGTGTCCTTTCCGCTTCGCGCGAGGCCGACCAAAATCAACACTGCCATGAAAATCTCATTCTTAAGCGTTCTTAAAAACCCCTTGGAAATTTCCCAAAAATAGCTTTTTTTAAGGACTACGCCCGCAATTTCCTTTCATGGACATTTTGTCAATTGGCCTTGTGATTTTGGGGCTGATGCTCTTCGAAACAATCACTTCCATTGACAATGCGGTGATTAATGCGGACGTTCTCTCGAAGATGTCCGAGAAGGCGCGCAAATGGTTTTTGTTATGGGGGCTTTTGATCGCGGTTTTCGCGGTGCGCGGATTGCTTCCGTGGCTGATTGTGTGGGTCGCGAACCCTTCACTAAATCCAATAGAGGCGCTTACCGCGACTTTTAGTTCCGACCCGCTTGTTATGGAGTCCATCGAGCTCTCAAAGCCCGTGCTTTTGATAGGCGGCGGAGTTTTTTTGGTGTTCTTGTTTTTGCATTGGCTTTTCATCGAGCCCAAGAATTATGGGTTGTGGGGTGAGAAAACGATACAGAATTATTCGCTCTGGTTTTTTGCCATTGTGTCAATTTTGCTTGCATTGATTGTGTGGTTTGCGATCCAGATTAATTCCATAATGGCTTTTGGTGCGGTGGTGGGCTCGACCGCGTTTTTCATTACGCACGGGTTCAAGGAAAATGCGGAAGCAAAGGAAAAGGAATTGTTGCATGGCAATACCGGCATGAGCGATATGTCGAAAATCCTCTACCTAGAGGTGATTGACGCGACTTTTTCAATAGACGGCGTGGTGGGTGCGTTCGCATTCACGCTCTCGGTTCCGCTGATTATAATCGGAAATGGCCTGGGTGCTTTTATTGTGCGTGAATTCACGATCCACAACATAGAGAACGTGAAAAAATACAAGTACCTGAAGAACGGCGCGATGTATTCGGTGTTCGTTCTAGGTTGCATAATGCTCTGGGACGCTTTCGGCGGCCACATACCAGAATATGTTTCCCCTATAGTCACGTTTGCGGTGATTGGCTACTTCTTCTGGAAGTCCCGTGCTGAATTGAAAAGGGCGGAAGCAAAAACATTCGCCTGAATTTGATTTGTAATGCCGCTATTTGTCAAGGCGCCCGTTGGGCCTTCTCATTGCGCCAAGCGCATCTGCCATTCCGCGTGCATTAAAACTCGTAATGACATCGTGTGGTGTGACGCGCCTGCCCGCGCTTGAAAGCCTGTGCACAATTTCCTCCACCGCTGGGAGAGTTGCGCTCGGATATTTTGGATTAATAATCGGTGCGCGTCCATTGCGACCCTGGCTTGGCTTGGATTAAGTCTAATTGGAGCTGGTGGTCGCTCCTTTCTGACTATCTGTGGCTTCATAGAAAAATGTAGTGCCTTGTTGTAATTAAATGTTTCTGAACGTGAAAAAAAATTTGGAAAAAAAAGAAAATGAGAAAAAAGAAAGAAAAAAGAAAAGAAAAAAAAGTTGGTGGAATGGACTTACATGTCCATTCCGCCCATGCCTCCCATTCCGGGGGGCATTTGTGGGCCTTTGCTTTTTCCGCTTCCCGCTATGATGTCGTCGATGCGAAGCAGCATTTCCGCGACCTCGGAGCCGGATGTGAGCGCCTGGGTTTTCACCTTGAGCGGCTCGACAACCTTGTTCTTTTTCATGTCCTCAAGCTTTGCGGTGTACACGTTCACGCCGATGTACACTCCGTCCTTTCCGGAGTGCCTGCTGCGCAGCGCAACGAGCGTGTCGATTGTGTCCATTCCTGCGGTTTCCGCGAGGGTTCTTGGGATTATTTCAAGCGCCTCCGCGAATGCCTCGATTGCGAGCTGTTCTCTTCCGCCGACGGTTTTTGCGTAGCCCCTTAGCTTGGATGCGACTTCCACTTCGCAGCTTCCTCCGCCGTAGAGGACTTTGCCGATGTTTACCGCCGATGCCACAGAGCCTATTGCGTCGTGCACCGCCCTCTCGGCTTCGTCCACAACGTGTTCGGTCCCTCCGCGCACGAGTATTGAAACCGCCTTGGGGTTTTTGCATCCTTCAACGAATACCATGCTGTCTCCGGAGATTTTCTTTTCGCGCACCATTTTTGCCTTCCCGAGGTCGGATGAGGACAAATCGTTTATGCGAAAGACGACCCTTGCGCCCGTTGCCTTTGCCAGGGCGTCCATGTCGCTTTTCTTGACCCTTCTTACCGCGAGAATTCCCTCTTTTGCGAGGTAGTGCTGTGCTATGTCATCGATTCCTTTTTGGCAAATGACGACGTTCGCGCCCGCGTTCTTTACGCTCGCAACCATTCTCTTGAGCATTGCCTCTTCCTGGTCCAAAAATGCCTGGAGTTGGTCCGCGTCGGAAATCTGCACTTTCGTGTCGGTTTCCGGGCTCTTGATTTCCATTGCCGCGTCAACGAGTGCGATTTTTGCGTCCTCCTGTGATTTTGGCATTCCGCTGTGCACGATTTCTTTGTCAATTATTATTCCCTGTATGAGTTCGGAGTCTTTGATGCTGCCGCCGACCTTTTTCTCGACCTTTACGTTGTCAAGGTCGATTACGGTTTTTCCGTTCTCTTCGCTTGCGACCTGCGTCATTGCGCCGACCACGAGGTCTGCTAGCTCCTCCGCGCTCTCCGCGCTTTTGCCGGTCATTGAAGTGAGCGCTATTTGCCTTAGCACCGCCTTGTCCTTGACCGTGATGTCATCCGAAATGTTTGTGTAGAGTTCCTTTGCCTTTTCCGCCGCAAGCCTGTATCCCTTGATTATGATGCTTGGGTGGATTTCGTCGTCGAGGAGCTTTTCGGCTTTCTCGAGCAATCCGCCCGCAATTATTACTGCGGTTGTGGTGCCGTCGCCGACCTCGTCGTCCTGTGTTTTTGCGACTTCGACCATCATTTTTCCGGCCGGGTGGTCAATGCTCATTTCTCCGAGAATTGTTGCGCCGTCGTTTGAAATTATCACGTCGCCCAAATCGTCGACAATCATCTTGTCCATTCCCTTGGGCCCGAGTGTGCTCTTGACCGCGTTCGCAACCGCCTTTGCGATTAGGATGTTTATCCTTTGTGCGTCCCTTCCCCTTGTCCTTCTTGTCCCTTCGGGGAGAAAGACTACCTGTTGGTTCTGATCGTTTGCCATTTCAAAAATCCCTCCTAAAAAGCAATGTTTCAAAAAACATCAATCGTTAATTATTGATGGATATGAAAGACTTATAAAACGTGCTTTTTTTGATGGATATAGCATCCAGCATTTTGTTGGATGTGTGTGTCATTTTTCTGTGAATGCGAGCGCAACCCCGATTCCAAGGAGTATGAATGCGAGAACGATGTCCATTTGCTCGGAAAAAAAGTGCCTGTAATCGAGCCAGTTAAGGCCGCTTAGCATGAGCACTGTTGCCGCGACGATTAGTATTATTCCCGTGAGTGTGCGTTCGCCCTTGCTTGAGAATACATCCATGCCAATATTATGCCCCGAAATTGTTTAAACGGCTTTTGCCGAAAAAAACAATGGCTCATTTGAGTATTATTACGTTTCCCCTGCCTTTCTTGAACTTCTTGATTTTGTCCATTTGCTCAAGTTCGGCCACAATCAGCGAAACCTTTGCCTCGCCAAAGGGGAGCCTGTCGCGAAGTTCTTTTTGCGTCATTCTTCCGCCATAGTTTCTTAGGGTGTCAATTGCCTGCTTCAAATCGTCCGATGGCCCGTCTTGCTTTGGCTGTGCGGGGAGTTTTTTTGGCTCGGGTTTTTCCACAATTTCTTTTTCTATTTCGGATTCGCGGGAAGTGATTTGCACAACGCTCCACAAAACAAGCGCGGCGGCCGCGACAAAAACAAGTGCGGGTATCACGAGGTCTTCGGCCCTGATCTGCCCGGCATTTGGCGGAATTTGTTCTTCCTCTTCGAGCGCCGTGAACTCGAGGTTGTTGGCGTCATCAAGGATTAGTTCATGTTCCTCAATCGCGGGGAACATGATCAAATCCAGGGTAAAATTTCCATCTCCCTGCACCGTCACTTCCTCCTGTGCTTCATACATCAATGTGTTTTCGTCGAAGTATTGCGCGCGAAGGGTGTAGGTTCCGTTCGGGACATCGAATTTGTAGGCGCCTTTTTGCGTCACAAGCAATTGCTTTGGAGTTGTGTTGATTTCAACAATTGCATTGTCAAGCGGCTCGAAGGTGTACCACTCGACGGCGGTTCCGGAAATGGTTGCGCCAACACCAAAAGAGGAAACAAGAAGCAATGCAATCAGGTAGAGGCGCATGACTATTGACTGGTGAAAAAGCCTTTAAAATGCTTTCTGAATGATAAGGCTCTCCCATAAAGTTTCATTTCCCAAAAAAAAGCCCTGTAAAGCTTTATTTTTTTGGTGGGTGAAAGTAAGTATTTAAACAAAAAGGCCTGCAGGTGTTGTGAGGAAAAGGCGGTTTTCAAAAAAAGTGAAAAAAGAAAAACCGCGTGAAAGGAGGTAAGG
>JANLHD010000101.1 GCA_024653865.1 archaeon
GTTCGTGTGATTTGCAACTCCCAGCAAGGGTTCGTATGTTGAAGATTTTTCTATCGATGTTCCCGGAGCGTTGATTTCGCCGATCGAAACCATTGACTCTGCAACATCTTGGGCTTCGCCGGCCCTAAAAAATACTCCCGCCTCATCTAGCCCTGCGGGAATTTTTGCCCTAAGTATTGCGGTGTATGTGGCGCCAGCCCGAAGGCTTCTTGCCTCAAGGCCGTTTTCGGAAAGCACTCCTGCAAGTTCAACAATCGCGGCGTCCCCCAAAACGCCTCCATAAAGAACAGCATTTAGCTGTGTCACGGAATTTTTTTTGATTGCATAAGCCGCGGTCGTGTATGGCGCGTAACCTTCCTTTGTTATTATCGCATAAACGCTTTTGTCCGCCTTTATTCCCGAAAGCCTGCCCCTTCCATCTTCATCAAGCGCAATCGACCCAAGGCTTTTTCCCAAATCTGAAAAAATTTCCGCCTGCGCAAATTCAATTCCCGCGCCGCCCTCATCTTGCGCGCGCAGCGCGCGCACAGAAACCGTACCCTCGCCAATTTCAATCACCGCCTCAACAACATTTTCCGAGAGCGGGTCTAGCGTAAATTCATTCGACCTTCCTTCGCCGGGATATTTTTGCGCAAGCGCCCTATAAGTGCCCTCGCCAATGCCGGTGAATTTTTGCGTGAAGCCGTTGTAATCCGTTGCGCGTTCCCCGTATGCCGACGCAACCTTTCCTTCAAAATCAAGGAGCACGACCCTCGCGTTTTCAATGGCCAATCCCTCTTCATCAACAACCCTCACCACAAGGCTTCCGCATGTTTGCGGCGTGCACTTTTCGAGCGCGAACGCAAACTCCTGGGTTGAGCCCTTTTCAAAATCCGATGTTTTGAAGGATTTTTTTGCGGCAGGAAGATACCCCTCCAAATTCGCTATGTAGGAATAATTCCCGTCATCCCCCAAAATGAAAACTGCCTCCCCGTTCCCATTAGAGTCCGCGGAGCCCGCAATTCTTCCCAATGAATCAAAGAGCAAAACCTGTGCGCCATTTAGCCTGTTGCCGGAGGATGACACCACTATTTTTGCCCTCAATTTGATGTCGCGCGAGAGCAGGGCTTCTTCCCTAAAAACCTCGTTTTGAACAATCGAAACAGCAATGGTTTTTGAAACATATTTCTCCCTCGGGTCCTCTATTAGGGCCGTATACTCCCCACCTTCAACTCCCTCAAACTCTACTTCCCCGAACGAACTAACCCCGTTTTGCTGCCTAAACCCCCCCAATTCGTCCACTAGTTTAACGCTAATTCCTTCCAAAAAAGCCCCTGTTTCAAGGTCTTTTAGCGTAATTTCTGCCTTTCCCGTGGGCTTTTCTATGCCCTCTAGTCTCACCACGGCTTCTTTTCCAAGCAGGGCTTGGGTTGTTGTTTTATACCCCTGTGCGCTCGCCCTAATTGTTATGCCGCCGCAATTTGCGGGTTTTTCGAGCAAAAGCGAGCCCGAATTCGTGGAATATTGTTCCTGTGGAAAAGTGCCCTTGGAACCACAGGTAAATACCGCAGTAACC
>JANLHD010000002.1 GCA_024653865.1 archaeon
CAAGACTTCCCCTAACCCCACTAAAAATTAAACCCGAAACGGGTTTTTTTCCTTTAATTAAGGCTTTTAGTCTTATAAATAATTATGTTTGTGCCCTCGTAAACCTTTTCGAGAAAACCGCACTCGGTTTGCGGAAAAAAAATTTTTCCGCCGCTGGCATCCAGCTCTTTTTGTAAGAGCACATAATCCGCACGGAAATAATCCGAGAGAATTTTTTCCCTGTCCTCGCAGGAAGCAAAAAAGAACGAGGACGCCAGCGCCACCAATTCCTTGGGGCACCCGAACCTGGTTGCAGTGGTGCAAAAAACCGCGCGGTCCGCCAGCACATAAATAGGCTTAGACATGTAGGGCGCGGCAAACACAAGCGAAGCTTTCTGCGTATTTTGCGAAAGCCAGGCAATTCCCTCCAGTTCACTCTCCTGGACATTTAATTGTGCGGATTGTGCGTCAAAGGAATTGGACGCAACCGCAATGCCGCCAACAAGCAAAACAAAAAAAATCTGGGCCAACGCCGCAATTTTTGCATATTTTTTTCCTGTGCCAGTTTGTGCGAGCAAATTTTGGGCTTTTAGGAGAATTTCCCCCGCAAGCGCGCCCGCACAAAGAAGCAAAAGAAACCCAGCGAACAGGAGGTATCTTTCCGGAAAAACAAAAGGCGCCGCGCCCCAAAAAACCCCCAGAATTGCGATCACTGAAACGACTGCGGCGGGAATGAAAAACGCCTGATTTTCCTCTAACCTATGGGTTTTTTGTCCAAAATAGGCGATAGAGGCAATTCCCAGGGCAAAAAGCGGCAACCCAATGTAATCATACAGGTTCGGAATTCCAAGCGCCACGGTTTTGCGGAAAACCAAAACATCCAAAACATAACTCCCAAGCGCCCCAAAAAAACCTGGTGCATCACTTTGCAAAAAACCAATTACATCAAGGCCGGAAAAAAACAACCCAACCAAAATATACATAACGCTAGTTAGTGCAAGCAATCCCCCCGATATTAGCAATTCCCTCTTGTTTTTTTGCACTAACTGCGGCGAAAAAATAATGGCCCCTAAAAGCGAAATCGCGGCAAGCGCAAGCGAGGGCGGATAGATGAGCACCGCCCCAATGCCTGTTGCCAAAAGTTTCTTCGCGCTCCTTCTTTCATGCAGGTATTCAAATCCAAAAAGGAGCAATAATGCAAATAGCGCAAGGCCAAGGTTCGAGGCAACGAGAAATACAGGCCCGAGCGTATTTTGATATGAAGGAAGAAAAAAGAGGAATAAAACCGCGCAAAAGGCAACGAATTCGTGTCCACATAATTTTTTGACGAGCAAAAAAGCAGAAAAAAGCACAAAAAGAAAAACCAAAAACGGGACAATCAAATGCAAATTCAGGTAGCCAACCAATAGCGCCATCGCGGCCATAATCGCAATATATCCGGATTCAAAGTCCAATTGCTCCCCGGGCGAATAAGCACTTCCCGCAGGTGGCGCGTACGGGTCGCCGAAGTAGAGCCTGCCTTCCTCGAGCGAGCGCTTTGCCGTGGCTGTATTGTCATATTCGTCCGAATGAAGAGGCAGACCGCTTTCCAAATGCGGCAACTCTATTAGAATAAATGCGAGGGCAAGAACGAGCAAAGCTGCACCGACTTTTTCTGGCTCCATGCCAAAATGATTCCCCGATAATTTGTTTAAAGTGGTTTGTGACAAGGGGGAGAGTCCTTTTCTTAAAAAATTGTTCGCCCCCACCCTTGTTCATGCATTACGATGTCGCAATCATCGGCGCTGGGCCAGCGGGTTCAATTTATTCAAAAGTCTCGGGGGTTTTCTCATGACCGCTAATGCCATCAAAATAATGGGCAAACTTTATTCCTTCCTGAGGATTTATGACATCGCAAACATACTCGTCCCGAATATTGCCGTGGCTTTGCTGTTTCTCGCGTTTTTTCCTTTCCAAGAAGGGCTGCGCGCATTTTTGCTCTTTCCGCCATTTTATTTCCTGGCATTGGTGTTCATCTCCCTTGCCAATTCCATTGGGGATGAGGCTGATGACAAAAATGCCGGCAAAGCCCTCCCGCTTAGAATTTTTCCAAAACAAGCAGCCTTTTTCCTTCTTTTTGCGGCCGGCCTTGGCTTTCTCGCAATCGGATATTTCTCAAACCAGCTTGCATTCCTAAGCGCACTTTTGCTTTTTGCATTCACAATAATTTATTCCCTAAAGCCATTTAGGCTAAAAGGCAGGGGATTTTTGGGCGTCACAATAGCCGCACTCGGACTTGGGCCCGTACCGTTTCTTTTTTTCCTCTCCTTTGCCACAATCAATTCACAAGAAATTTTTTTCCTCGCCTGGCTTTTTTCGAGGCAAATTTTTGTGGAGCTCTTCCACCAGCTGTGCGACCTCGAAACCGACAAAAAAAATGGCACAAAAACCTTCGCGGTTTGGGCCGGAAAAAAGGCGACAAAAAATATCCTGGGAATCCTTTTTATGGCTTTAATCATCGCAACCGCACTGCCGCTATTTATTCTTGGCGCCTTCGGAATGGCGGTTTCACTAGGCCTGTTCGCATTGTCCTTTAGGCAAATGGCAGACGCCGCAAAAGTCATTTACGAAATCGACTCGGAGCGTGACATAAAATGAGCGAAAACAAGGCAAATTTTTTGGATTTTATGAAAAAATATTCCGAGGAAGTGGATGGCGAACTTGTGAATTTTTTCCCAAAAAACTCTGGCAAGGATTGGGCACAAAAAGCTGTCGGAGAAAGTGAATTCGGCTTTGACGGTGCGGCATTTCAGTCATCCATAGTTGTGCCCGTGTGGGATTTTCTCGAAAGGGGTGGAAAAAGAATAAGGCCCGCACTCATGCTCCTTGCTTGCGAGGCTGTGGGCGGAAAAAAAGA
>JANLHD010000104.1 GCA_024653865.1 archaeon
TATTAACATTGGCTTTTTTTTGGAAAAAACGGGTTATTCCTGCCTCTTGGGCTGTTTTACGGCTCTTGCGCCGGTTTTTTTGTAAATTATTGCGTCCACTTCGAATTCTTCGCCTTCGCGCTTTCTTGAGGCGGCGATTTGCACTTTTTCGTTGTGCCTGCGCAGGTTCATGCGGTAGTGGTGGTCTTCTTTCACATAAATTATATATGTGGGTGCCTCTATATTGCTTTTGATGCCGGGTTACAACAAGGGCGCGAATGCGGAGCGCGAGCTTATCCGCCTGTTTTGGGGGAAGGGCTTTGCGATTGCAAGGACCGCGGGTTCTGGTAAAAATGCGCTTCCCATGCCTGATTTGATAATGCTGGGGAAGGGCAGGAGCATTGTGATTGAGGCAAAGGCGTGGCGTTCCAAATACCTGACCATTCGCTCGGAGCAGATGGAGGAGCTTTTCAAGTGGCGTGATGTTGGCGGCGCGGAGGTTTTTGTCGCGTGGAAGTACCCGAACAAGGGCTGGTTTTTCATCCAGCCACAGGATTTTGTGAAGAATACGCATTATTCGATTTCTTTCCAAAAAGCGCAGGAGAAGGCGGTTCCGGTTGATGTTTTGTTCGGCGGCCAGCAGGTTTTGTCACGCGTTTAACCCCGCGCGACGCGCCTGAAGCGCGCCTGAAGCGCGCAATTAATATGTTTAAAAAGTGTCCTTAACCCATTCTTTGTATGATTGAGTTCGAGCACCTGGTTTTGCAGGTGGAAAAATTGTACAGCAAGGAAAAGAGCATTCGGAAGCGAATTTACCTCGAGACCGCCCTAAATGCCCTAAAGGAATACCAAAAATCCGAGCAATGAATTTTAAGCACCCTTAAATATTTCTTTAGTTTCTATTTTTCCATGAAGCGCCTGTTTGCCGCCGCGAAAAAGCCTATAGCCAAATTTTTGAAATGGCGTGAGATGAACGGCGATCTCCATGCAATAAAGATAGGCGGAAACCAAGCATATCCGCTGGATTGGAATCGTATAAGGAAAAAATATCTTTCCAATGAGGCAACGTTACGCACTTTTTTGAGGCGGGCGTGCAGCGGAAAGCATGTTTCGAAAAATGGGAAGTTTCCATATGTAATGCCCGCCATTGGACTTGAAACGCTTTGGGAAATGGAGCAGAGGCTTAAATTGCCGGAGGGCATCACAGATATCCAGAGGGCAATTCTTGATTTTGAGCACAGCATGAGGACAACGCCAAAAAAACTCAGGCCAAATATACAGGCTGAGTTTCACCTACAGAGGCAACAAGAAAAACTTGACCGTGCAATAAAACTTTTTTTCAAAAGCAAATGATTCATAGCACGGTCGCAACAAAGAGCATTGTCACGGTGATTAACGCCATCACGGTCATTATGATCAAATTGTCGACGCTCACTGGCTGGCCAAAGCTCGTGTAGAACAAGTATGCGTCGCCTATTCCAAAGAGAAGCCCAAGAATCATGAGCGCGCTGCTGATGAGGCGGTTTCTTCCGCCGACCCCTTTTATGCGCGCCTCGTCCACGTCCATTTGGACCTGCCGAAGCGCCTCCCCGAGTTCGTTTAGCTTCACTTTCACGCGGTCGTTTAGGTCGTTGACTTTTGAGATGTTGTCTTGTATTTGGTCCTGGAATGTTTTGCTCTGGCCTGTGATGTCCTTTTCGTATTCCTTCAAATCGCCAATTACCGCCTTTGTGAGCTGCTTGCGCGAGTCTTCGGCGCTGCCCATTGCCTCCTCTTCAATGAATTTTTTGAGCACGGGCTTTTCCTGCTCCATTTCTTCGCGCACAATTTTTTTTATTTCCCCCTTGAGAAGCGAGAACGTGTCCGCCTGCCCGAGCAGCAAAAGCCGCTTGGCCTTGTCGGGCTCGACCCCGAGGTCCTTTAGGGTTTTGACTATTTTTTCCTCGGATTCGCCGTCGCGCACCATTTTTTGTATGATTTCTATGATGCTGCTTTCTTTTTTTGCGATAGCCATTTTATTCCACCGTCACCGGCTGTTCGAGTTGTTTGTTAGTATTTGACGAGTTGACATTAAAATAGATTGTGGTGTCCCCTTTTTGGACGGGGATTAGCGAGTATGCGATTTGTTTGCATGCGCCGGCCTGCACGGTAACGGTGTCGGTCTTGTTTGGCTCGGAGAAGTAATCCTTTTCGTGTGTCTCTTCCACCTTGAATTTTGTTTCAGCCTCCTCGTTGTTGCACAGTTCCATGGAGAATGCAAAGCTTTTTCCGAACATCACGTTTTCGGGGAAACTGAATTTTATTGCGACGTCGCCCTCCCTTCTCAAAACAATTTTTTGCTCAACCGTGGCGTGGAAGGGGCTTGAGACTATGAGGTCAACCGAGTTTGAGTTTACTTCGTCGAAAAAAACCCGCCTTTTTTCTTTCGGGTACAGAGAGCCGAATTCGTTGAGGTCGTGCACGTTGCCCTCCAAATCGCGGTACTGCACGCTCACGGAATTTATTATGCGCTCTGTTTCGTTCACTACGAACACTTGTTTTTCATTTCCCTGTTCGTTCAGGGTTTCCTCTATTCCAAGCCCCTGGTTG
>JANLHD010000003.1 GCA_024653865.1 archaeon
ATTTTTTTGGCTCAAGTGCCCTGAACGCCAGGTCCTCGAGCTCGTACTTTAATTCGTGCATCCCGAGCTTGTGCACCAGAGGCACATAAATCGTGAGAACGTCGCCTGCAATCCTTTGCTGTTTTTCCTTTGGCAAAAATTTTAGTGTCCGCATGTTGTGGAGCTTGTCGAACATTTTTATGACAAAAACCCTCGGGTCCTTGGATGCCGCCGCGAGCGTTTTTATTATGTTGGCGGCGCTTTGCTCCTGCCTTGATTTGAATGAAAGGAGGTCAAGTTTGGTCACGCCTTCCACCAGGACGCTAACTTTTTTTCCGAAGAGCCTGCGTATTTCCTTTCCGTCTATGTGGGTGTCCTCAACCACGTCGTGAAGAAGCGCCGATGCGACCACGACATCGTCCAGGCCTTTTTGTGCGAGCAAAAGTGCGACGTTGAACGGGTGTATGAAATAATTTTCCCCCGACACCCTAACCTGGTTTTTGTGCGCATTTTTCGAGAAATAGTATGCCTCCTCCACCATTGAAAAGTCCGCTCCAGGGTGGTGGTTGCGTATTGTGCCCAAAAGTTTTTCGAGGCTCGTGTCCTGTGTTTGAGGCATAAAGAGGAATTTGTTGCGAAATTAATTTAAGCAAGTGGAGGGGCTACATTTCCGCCATTGCATCAATATTGAGTAGTTTTAGGGCTTTTTCTAGGGTTTTTGCGCAAGCATTCACGAGCGCGAGCCTAGTTTCCCTAATTTCGGGCTGTGCATTTAGCACCTGGCACTCCTGGTAGAATGAATTGAAGGCGGATGCGAGTTCGAGGCAATAATGGCAGATTTTGTGCGGGCTGAGGTTGTTTGCCGCCTCAATTTCGACATCCTCGAATGAGCCAAGAACCGCGAGGAGCTCCTTTTCCTTTGCGTGCCCAAGCACGATTTTTTTTGGCTTTTTTGGCACTCCTGCCTTTTCAAGTATGCTTAGGGCCCTTGCGTGCGAGTACTGCACAAATGGCCCGGTTTCGCCCTCAAGGCTTGTTGCCCTGTCCCAATTGAAAATTATGGACTTGTTCTTGTCCTGTGCGAGCATGCCGAATTTTATTGCCGTGAGAGCTATTGCGTTGGCGGCTTTTATGATTCTCTTGGCGTCCCAATCTGCGTGCCTTTGGGCGGTTTCGGCGAGAGTTTTTTCGTATACCCTATCATATAGTTCCGCGTAGGTTATCACATTGCCTTCGCGCGATGACATTTTGCCGCCCTCGGCCTTCACGAGTTCGTATGGCACGTGCTCTGTTTCGCAGTATTCGGGTTTTTTTGCGTTGAGCAATTCGAGTGTCTTTATGAGTTGTTGGAAGTAGAATTTTTGCTCGGAGCCAACCACGTTGTAGCTCTTTTGTGCGCCCATTTCTTTTTTCTTCATTTTTGCAAGGGCGATGTCCTTGCTCGAGTAGAGCGCGGCGCCGTCGCTTTTTAGCACCAAAAATTTTTCGAGGCCGTATTCTGTGAGGTCCACGAGCAGCGCCCCTTCGTCCTTTTTTGCGAATCCCTGGGCGTGGAGTTTTTTTGCGATTTCAATGCCGTCCTTTTCCACCTCGCTTTCAAGGATTATGCGGTCAAATTTGATCCCAAGTTCCATGTAAATTGAATCGAAGTATTCGAGGCTTTGTTTTCTTAGTTTTTTCCAGTCGGCGACCAATTTTTTGTCCTTGCGTTCGAGAGCCACAACCATGTCGCGCATTTTTTGCTCGAGTTCTTCGTCCCCTTTCACCGCCTGTGCGCCCAGTGCATAGAGTTCTCCGAGCCATTGCCCGATTTCTTTTATGTCTGTTGGCTCTTTTCCTTTCCATAGTTTTTGGTACGCAAAAATGGTTTTGCTCACGTGCGGGCCGACGTCGCCCTCGTAGTTTGCGCGGATGACTTTTTTCCCGCGTGTCTCGAATAGCCTTGCGATTGATTCCCCCAGGCAAATGTTTCGCACGTGGCCAATGTGGAATGACTTTAAGGGGTTGGCCTGGCAGTACTCCACAATGATTGGCTTTCCCTTTGCGGGCTTTTTCTTTTCTTTTTCTATCGCCGCCGCCATGATTTCTTGTGCATATGCGGAGTCATCAACAAAAAAATTCAAGTAAGGCCCCTTTGCCTGCGCGTGCGTGAAACCTTTCGGGAGCTTTATTTTTGCGCAGAGTTCTTTTGCGATTTCAATGGGGCTTTTTTTCAGTTCCTTTGCCATCGCAAAGCACGGGAATGCGAAGTCGCCCATTTCGCGCTTTGGCGGTGTCTCGATGTTTTTTGCGTGCTCTTTTGCGACGCCGGCCTTTTCGAGCGCGGCGATAAGGGCTTTTTGCATTTGGGCTTTTGCCATGAATTATAAACGCTCCATGCAGATTTTAAGGTTTAGCGCTGCCTTTGGACGTTGAATAGCCCTGCTAGGGGGAGTTTTGCGATGATTTTGCGGCTATTTCTGTCGAATAGCCAAACGTGGAGTTTTGGGTTGTCGAATTCTTTCGGGAGAAACTTTTGCCTGGTGAGGTGGCGAAACACCTTGTCGCGCTTTCTGTAATCCTCTATTGCGTCTTTTGGTAGCACGAAGACGTATTCGTCGGCTTCGTGTGCGTAAAAGAGTTTTTGGCGCAATTTTCCCTTGCTTGGCCTTGTGAGGATTTCCATTCCAATTGTGGTGCCCTCTTCGGTTTCGAGGAAAAAATCAAAGCTGCCCTTTCTCATGCCTTTTTTTGTGAGCGTGACCTCTTTTTCGGGCAGGATTTTGTTTACGTGCTTGCCGTTGAATTCGCGCGAGGAATTAATTTCTTTTAGGGTGCATTCATGCATTAGTTTTGTGAATTCGTTTCCGCTTTCGCAGACGTTAATGTTTTCCACCCATCCCCTAAATAGAAATTGTGCCTTTGGCATATTTATTGGTTTTGTTGTTTTTTGGGAAAAATTTGGCAAAAACGGGCCCGGAGGGATTCGAACCCTCGACCCCCTGCTCACTCCCCATCTTACCCAAAAAGAAATGTTTTGCCCCTTTTCTTTTTCGATACCTTGTCCCTTTTGGGGACGAGGCCTCACAGAATCTTTCGATTCTGTAAGGACGTTTTTCTTTTCCTGCAAGGAAAAGAAAAAGGTTAGAAGGCAGGTGCTCTATCCAGGCTGAGCTACGGGCCCTTTGCATTGATTTTTTCCCGCAAACCCCTTTAAATGCCACCCCTTTATGGTTTTCTTTTAAATCCCGAGTTTTTCCATCTATTTAAATAATTTTCCAGTGTTAATCGATTAAGATGGCTGAAGGCGGAATTAAACTTATCGTATGGAGCATAATGGCCCTAATCGGGCTCGCGCTTCTTGGCGTCGCATTTTTTTTCCCGTTCCTAATAATCTTTTTTTTGGGTTACCTGGGGTTTGTGTTTCTTCTCTCTTTCAGGTACCTTTACGAGTACCAGCGCGGCGTAATTTTTACTCTGGGGAAATATTCTGGGGTAATGAATGCGGGCATTTTTTTCATAACCCCTTTTGTTGATGATTTGCGCGTCGTTGACATGCGAATCAACACGGTTGACATTCCCAAGCAGGAAATAATCACGAAGGACAACATCACGATTCTTGCGAATGCGGTGGTATTCTTCAAGGTTACGAACCCCGCGGATGTCGTGATTAAAATCCAGGATTACCAGTACGCGGTCGCCCAGTACACGCAGACCGCGTTGCGAGATGTCGTGGGCAACAACGACCTTGACACAATCCTTCAGGAGCGCGACAAGATTGCGGGCGCAATTGAAACCATGGTGGACAAGGAAACAGACCCCTGGGGCGTTGACATTTCTTCGATTAAAATTCAGGAGATTGAGTTGCCCGCGGAAATGAAGAGGGCGATGGCAAAGCAGGCCGAGGCGGAGAGGACCAGGCGCGCAACTGTGACGATTTCGCTCGGTGAACTTGAGGCGTCCCAGAATTTGCAAAAGGCCGCTCAAACGCTCTCAAAGGGCGCCGGCGCGCTGCATTTGAGGACGCTGCAAACCATTAGCGAGATTGCACAGGACCCGTCGGAAAAAATAATGATGGTTGTGCCGATAGAGCTTCTGAAGGCTTTTGAAAGATTCGGCTCGAAAAAGTGATGCGTTGCCCTCGAGCGACACATTCCTCAAGATTGATTCCCTGATTTCCTCAGCCATTGATGTGCCTTTTTCGCTCCAAAAAACGCCCAGGCGCAAATTGGCTTTTTCAAATGTGAAGCATCGCGGCCTGAATTCGAAGACCAGGTATTTGCAGATAGCATTCAACCATGATTTGGCCACAATGCACAGGATTCTTCCCAAAATCCCACGCGACCCGAGAATTTTAAT
>JANLHD010000004.1 GCA_024653865.1 archaeon
ATTTTTTTGGCCTCTCAATGGAGCCCCAGGAACACATTTGGGAAAACATCACAAGCGTCTTCACAAGCCTGGGGGACGCGAACATCCTCGCGGTCGCAATCGCTCTTGGGACCCTTGCAATCCTAAACATCTACCCAATTATTGCGGGAAAAATTAGGCAATTGCGCGAAATCCCCCCCTCAATAGTTGCGCTCCTTTTGTTCACCTCCGCAACCGTGTACTTTGCGCTAAGCGTCCCCATAGTTGGCGAAATCCCCTCGAGCCTACCCACTTTTAGCGTATTAAATTTCAATATAGATTTGGTGCGCGACATCCTCCCTTCAGCATTCACAATCGCCCTTCTAGGTTCCATTGAGGCGCTTTTGTGTGCGGTTGTGTGCGACGGAATGGCAAATTCGCGCCACGATTCAGACAAGGAACTAAAGAGCCAGGGGCTTTCAAACATGGTGCTTCCGTTTTTTGGCGCAATGCCGGCAACCGCGGCAATCGCAAGAAGCGCGGTGAACATCCGCGAGGGCGCCAAAACAAAATACGCAGGGGTTATACACGCATTTTTTTTGCTTTTGATACTTTTGGTGTTCGCGCCCGCGGCGCAATTCATCCCGAAGGCATTCCTTGCGGGGATTTTGATGTTCGTTTCCCTGAACATGATAAACACGCGCGAATTCCTGACGATACTTCACATTTCAAAATCCGACACAATCGTTCTTTTGGTCACGTTCTTTTTGACCGTGTTCACGGATTTGGTTTTCGCCGTGCAGATAGGAATGCTCTTCGCAATCTTCCTCATCTTCGTTGAACTAACGCGCATGATAGATGTTTCGCACATGGAGGAGTACGATGAAAAGAACGGCGTTTCCTCAATCATTTCCTCGAACGATCGCCTAAAGGACATTGTCAGCATTTACACCATCAACGGCCCGTTCTTTTTCGGGGCAATGAATGTTTTCGACAGGAAAATCAACGAGCACATCCAGGCAAAGCGCCAGTACATTATTTTGCGCATGAGCCACGTCACATTCATTGACTCCACGGGCGTTGCGCGCCTCAATGCGTTCATAAGCGAGCGCCGCGCCGACCAAAGCATGGTGCTATTGGTGGAAACCCCCGTAAAAGTGAAAAAAGTCCTTTCGAAAAATGCGGATTTCACGAACCTCTTGCCAAAAGAGCAAATGTTTTCATCCCTAAAGGATGCCGTGGATTTTGTGGACAAAATAGTCGCCCCACCCGCCCCAACTCCTTTGCAGTGAATTTGCCCAACTCCGCCAAATTGCCAAATGCCGCATTGCAAAAGGGAAAATCATTTAAACCTGAATCACATTTATTATCAAATGGCTGTTTCAGTAGAAATCGCATTCCTGCTCCTTGGCGGGCTCATTTTCATCGGCTATTTCGGCGAACTATTGTCCAGAAAATTTGCGATTCCAACGGCACTTCTTCTTCTCGCAATAGGGTATGGGCTCAAATCCTCTGGGTTTGTGGCGGTTGAGGATTTCATTGGCCTTCAGGACCTCTTTGGTTCGCTTGCCCTAGTGGTTCTTCTCTTTGACGGCGGAATGTCGCTTAACGTCCTAGAAGTGATGTTCAAAAGCGGAAGGGTTCTTCTTGTCGGGCTCGTGATCACAATCCTCTCCATGATTGGCGGCGGGCTGCTCTTCGCCCTCGTTGGCTACAATCCATTCCTCGGCGTAATACTCGGCGCAATCGCCGGGGGAATCGGCTCTAGCACCACGATTTCAATCGCAAAAAGCATTTCGCTTCCGGATAACATCCGCAATTTCCTCACGCTCGAATCCTCAATAACCGACGTGTTCTCGATAATTCTCGCAATCGTGCTCACGCAGTCGCTTGTTTCCGGGATTTTTGACGTTCAAATACTTTCCGCAGGGATTGTGGGCAAATTCTCCATAGGCCTATTTGTTGGAATCGCGGTGGGAATCACCTCAATTGCGCTCTCACGAATCGAGAGGGAGTACAATTATATGGTGACGCTCGCGGCGGTTCTCATGACCTTTGCGGTCACGGAATTTTTGGGCGGAAGCGGCGCAATCGCTGTGCTCACATTCGGTGTTTTGCTCGGCAACGAGGCGCTTATAAGAAAGACCCTCAAAATGGGAGAAGTGGAGGCCTATCCAATGGTGAAGCAATTCCAAACCGAGATTTCATTCTTCATACGCACGTTCTTCTTCGTGTTTTTGGGCATAGTGGTTACGCTTGGCAACACCGCGAATTTTTTGATTGCATTGATGCTGATAATATTGCTCTACGTGATTAGGTACATCGTAATTTCCCTTGCCACCGCGAACACGGCGTATTCCGCGTACAAGAATACTCTCACGGCAATTAACCCAAGGGGCCTTGCAACCGCGGTGCTCGCAACCTATCCATTGATTGTTTTGCAAAAAACCATTGAAACCTCGCCAAATTCCGCCCTCGAATCCCTAATTCCGAGCCTTCTCGCGCTCTCCGAAATAGCCTTTTACCTCATAATTTTGAGCATAGTATTCACGACGCTTCTTGTCCCCCTCACAAAAAACAAGGAAGCAAAAAAGGCCGAGCAAACAAATCCGCAGGTGCAGGAGATGCGGCTCGACGAGCCCGCTATCGAGCACGCTTCCTCGGAAGAATAAGCCAAACGGCAAAATTTTAAACCATCGCGCGCTATTTCTTCCGTGGCTCCAAAAAAAATTCCCCTAAAATCCGAGCGCGACTTGAGGATGCATTTTGAGCAAACCAAAGGGCCTTACAATTATGAGGCTCTTTTGAGGGAAGTTCCGAAAAACCTTGGAGATGTTGTGAGGCGCCACCTACAGGAAAAAATAGTGCCTGACATAGACCGATTGCTCTTGGAAGGGAGGACCAATCAGGGCGTAATTTATGAAATAGTTAAGGGCTATGGCCCGAATCACTTGACGGCGACTTTGCTCGCAAGGCTCATTGCCGAGCGCAGAGAAACCCTGGTGAAGGAAGGGAGATTCCCAAAGTTTTGACGAATTTTGCACCGGCACACAACCCTAATTGCATTTAAAAGCAAAAACGCCCATTTTTTCAAGGAGGTGCAGCCTTATGGGGATAATATTAAATCATGAAAAACCCAATATTATTAGTGGTTTTATGACGGACACGGTCAGCATTCCAAAAAACAGGCTCAAAGAACTCGAGCAGAAGGAAAGAGCATTCCACAAACTGATTGCCGAGAAAGAAAAAAACCCCTTCAGGGCATACTCCTACAAAAGGCTTGCCGAAGAGGGGGAAGATGCAAACCACTTATTCGAATTTTGAACAAGGCGACATTGTAACCGCGGACATTGTTTACTCGCAACAATTCGGATTCAAAAGAAGGCCCGTGCTTGTTGCGAGCAGCACCAAATACAATAATCATTCGGAAGACATAATTGTGGTCAGCATTTCCTCATCGACGCCAAGGACAAAATACGACGTTAAGCTCATCAATAATGACCTTCAGGAAGGCAAGCTCAAACTTGAGAGCAAAATAATAACCGATTTTCCAACCACGATTGAAAAAACGCTTATTTCGCAAAAAATAGGAAAAATCACGAGC
>JANLHD010000109.1 GCA_024653865.1 archaeon
CTTTCGCCCATTGGTTTTTGTTCGTCCTTTAATTTGGCGTAAATTTCGCTATTACTCGGGTTATTTTTGTCCCCTTTTTCAAAAAGAGGGGGCCTCACATCAAAGCTCCTTCTCCAGATATGAACCTGTTCATCGCCATGCTTTTCGCGCATCTCCTGCTTATTCAATCCGGTGAGTGCGCCATAATGCCTTTCGTTGAGCCGCCAGTTTTTTTTAACCTGTGCATGGTTGCCCATTTCTTTGAGGCAAAGTTCCGTGGTCCGTATTGCCCTTTTCAGGTAAGACGTATATACGACATCAAATGTGTATCCTTTTTCCTTGAGGATTTTTCCTGCATTGATGCATTCTTGCACCCCTTTTTCCGACAGGTCTATGTCTTTCCAGCCGGTGAAGCGGTTTTCAAGGTTCCACTTGCTCTGTCCGTGCCTTAGCAAAACAAGTTTTTTCATCAATCCACCACTCTGAGCCTTATGGACCTTCCCTTATTATCGAAGGCGCGGATCGTATTAAAATCGTAGGGGTGGCTGATGATTAGGTGCACTTCGCCGCTTTTTCTGAATGACTCCAAATCCGCATCGGATGGATGGTTGTATTTGGATGGGTGCGAGTGCACGGTGCCTATGATTTCCCTGTCGATTGGCACCAAGTGGGGCATGTATGATGCAAAGTCATCGCCAAATATTGCCGGGACAATGACCAGTTCCTCTATGGTTCTGTTTTTTCCGCCGAGCATTGAAAAAAATTCCTGTGGGTAGATGTTTTTGGACGCGATTATTATTGATTCGAGCGCCGCGGATTTTATGGAGTACATTACTGAATTTACGCTTTGATTTTTATTAAATCCCGATGCCAAGGTAGTGCATTGCGGTTGGCGCGATTAGAAACGCCATGCAGTTGCTTCTTTTTGCCCCCGATTGCCATGCATACATGCTAATTCCCGCTGCGGACATTGCCGCGAGCAATCCAAGGGGGCCGCAGAAAAAGAGTATTGCCGCGCAAAGAAATATCGCGGTTGCCATTGAGGCTTTGCTGTAATCGTATTTTTCCGCGGCCTTTGCCGCGATTTTTCCTAGCTTTATGGTTATGAGTGCGGCTATCCCAGAGGATGCCACAATTGCGCTTGCCAGGAATGCGGTTTGTGCCAAATTTATTTCGAGCGAATCGTTTATCGCTATTGCCATTCCGGTCCTTGTTTTTCCGAGGGCGTAGAGTGCCAGCAGGCTGAAGAATAAGTTTGCGGTGTTCATTCCGCCGACCATCGCAAGAAAGCCGCGCCTTCCCATTCTTCGCACGGCGCTTTGTGTGACTATTGCCGCCTGGCTCGGGCCTATTCCGGGAATCATTGAAACAATTGAAGAAGCGAGTGCCGCCAAAAAGCCCCCGGTTAAAGGCGTTTTTGTTTCCGTTTCGATTTTTTGTTCGGGCACCTTGCTTTTTTTTAGTATGCTCATAATGAGCCCTGGGAATGCGAAGAATCCGCTCACAAGCGCCATTATCGGGTTTGGGATGGATGATTCGAATGCGATTATTCCAATTATTGATGCCGCGCCGATTACCAGCATTGCCGCCTTTTTGTTTTTTTCTTTGGCAACAATTATTGCCATTGTTGTGGCAAGAATTGCCGGAATCACAAGCGGCAGGTATTTTCCGTAATTTATTGCGAAGGAGAAAAAAAACGGAACGAGTGCGAGCGAAAAAATAATTGCGACAATTCCCCCCGTGGTCATGTGCGTGATTGCCTCAATGCCTTTTCCTTTCATTAATAGTGCGTGTCCCGGCAGGCTTGCCAAAAAATCGTCTTCTCCGGGTGCGCCCAGTATTATTGTCGGTATTGAGTCGACAAAGGAGTGCGTAATTCCCATTGCGACGACGAATACGGCGAAGTTGAGGCCGTCGAAATGCCCCGCGTAGAGTGCCATGAATGCTATGGT
This sequence comes from archaeon, assembly GCA_024653865.1. Taxonomy (GTDB): domain Archaea; phylum Iainarchaeota; class Iainarchaeia; order Iainarchaeales; family Iainarchaeaceae; genus UBA493. Next base: position 1,932 of record JANLHD010000109.1, read on the forward strand.
GTTTGCGTGGATTCCTGGTGTGATGCCTGTGAATGTTCCCGCAATGCATCCGAGCAATAGCCACGTGATTTTTTCAATCAATCCTCTCCACTTCCGAAACTATTATTTCGAGTTCGCCTTCGTATGCAGAAACTTCGCCTTTGAGCCTGATGGGTTCTCCTTCGCGCAAAAGTGTCATTTGGCTGGTTTTTGGGGAAAAGTAAACGCTTTTTGTGCTCGATGAATTGCTCAGCGTAAAAAAGGCGTTGTTGTTCGAGAACCTAAGGCTAGAAATTGTTCCAAATGTTTCTATTTTTTGCCCAAGCAAATCCATTGTGATTGGCGCATCCCCGATTTTTTGCGGGCCCGGGTCAATAAAGACCATTCCCAGTATGCCCGCAAGTGCCATGAAAATAGCGAATATTTTTGCCTGTTCGCTGCCTATGTGCATTAATACCTAAAAACACAAAAAAGATTAAAAATACGACGATTGACGAATTAGGTGCATAGTAGGGGCAAGGGGTTGTTGATGTATGCTTCTATGGGGGGTTCTAATTGAATTGCCTCTATTGCGTCAATGTAATCATCTATTCTGGAGCTTGGCGGTTCGGGTTCCATGAATGCCACCACCACGATATGGGTTTCGCAGTTCGCGGACTCTATTTTTTGGAGTGTTTCGCTCCCGCCTTTTTGTGAAAGCACTGCGAGCACCGCTTCGCGTGCGGATGCATTTATCAGCACGCTATTTTGCACGCCCACAAAGCTTCCGAGCACGATTGCCGAGAGCGCAATCACAATTACTGCGACGAACACGACTTCAATGCTCGCCTGTCCTTTTTCCATCAAACATCAGCCCTCGAAGTTGACGCTTACAGTATTGCCAACTTTGCTTGCCACTGCGAGGTAAATTCCTTCCGGGATAGTGGCTGGGTTACAAGTGAAATCCGTGCCAATATTTTCCGTCCTGGAATTGCAATCTGTTGAACCGTCGCATGTAGGGGTTTTTGCGGTGTAAGAAAATGAAACTTTGTGAATGTCGGAAACTGCGTCATTGACGCATGTGATTTCTCCGCCTTCCGGCACCACGATTCTAACCGACCTTTTTGTGCCGCTTCCAGAAACCGAAACGTATTCGATTGCGTTCGCAATCTTGCCTGTCGCAACCCTTAGCTTTGCGATGCCCGAGACGTCCTTTATTGAGTCCGAGGCTTCCGCTACGTTGGGCTGGATGATTGTTGTTATGAATAGTATTGCGAGCAATAGCACGAGTATGAATTCAATTGATGCCTGTCCTTTCATGCCAATATTGCCCATAAGAAATCACCGATGATTTGCGACAAAATGTAGGCGAGCAGTATTGCCGGGACAAAGGCCATTGTTTTTTTGACCTTGATTTTTTCCGGAGCCAGGCCCGCTTTTGCGCTTTCCCTGATTTTTTTTGCCTCATCCTCCGTAAGCCCGCCCGCCATGTTGGGGGAGGAAATCACGTTGCCCTCGATTTTGAAGTCGGCGAGGGCAATTTGTAACCTATTATTCATTACGTTGTTTATAACTCTTTTTATGGATGGCTTCTCCACTTCCTCGATTCTGTTGTTTTTTTCCACAATGTAGTTTTCGGGAATCATTCCCTCCTCGATATTTTGCGTGTCAATCTCTTCCTTGAATGCCTTTTCCTTGCTCTCCGAGTAGAGCTTCCACAATCCATATCCGAGCATGAGCGGCAGCGTCACATAAATCGCGTTCTGGGCCATTGCGTTTGCATTTAGGTAAATTCCCGCAAGTGCCGCGATTGCGATTGCAAAAACCCTTATTTTTCCAGGGAGGAGGGCGACAATAACCACTATTGGGAGCACGAGGAAATCATTCAATGCGAATTTGGAAATTATTGTGTTCGCCCCCGAAGCCAAGATTCCGAGTGCTAGCAATTGCAGCGCCTTTTTTTGCACCGCCTCGATTGCCTTTTTGAGTAGTTGTGGGTGCTTGATGAGTGCGGAGAACGCCATTATGATTCCAAGGGGAAGCACGGCAAATGCGGAATATATTATGAGGGTTACTCCAAAGATTGGGAGTTCTTGCGCAAGGAATGGCCATTGCGCCACCCCAATCCATGTTGCGATTAGTTGGTAGTTGATTGGGTTTAGTATCGCTATCGCCGTGACAAGTTTCACGTCTCCGCCCGCCCACACTCCGAGGCGGTAGAGTGCGTAGCATGCGGTGTATGCGATTATTCCTCCCGCGAGCGCGTAAAATAGGGGCATTGGGGTTTGGGCGATGTATGATTCCGCGGCCTTGAGCACGATTCCAATCCCTGCGAGGGTGAAGGTGAGCTTGTTGTAGACCATTCTTTCCTTGAGGTCTGTGTACACTGCTATTGCGAGTGCGATTAGTGTTATGAAAAAATAGAGTTCAGGAAACAATGGGGATCAACCCAAGAGGCTTGAGACCGCATCGTTCCTGTTGTCAACCACTTCGGCTGTTGCCGTGTCCGACATGGATGATATTTGGAGTGCGATGGCGCTGACCACAATGACCAGCATGACCGCGAATAATACGGTCAAAAGGTATTCCACTGCAACCTGCGCCCTCTCGTCCATTCTTTTCACCTTAAATTACGTGCTTGCAGTACAATTTGGATATGTTCCGCCGCAGTTGTAGGTATCGTTTCCAAGTGGTACAGTGCCGGTGCATGCCGCTCCGTTGGCTGTTCCCGCGAGTGCGTTTTGCTGCCTGCAAAGTGCCGCTGCGCTTGTGTCTCCTGTCTGTGTCTGCCCCTGGTTTGCTATGTTGAGCAAGAGCGTTATTACTATGACCGCAACTAGTACCGCGCCTCCTATGAGAAGCAGGTATTCGAGTGCTCCTTGTCCTTTTTCAGCCATTACCTCATTCCCTCCTTTTTTGTAAATGTTTAATCTCAATTCAGCTGGTCCTGGATTTGTGGTTGAACATCGCCAGTGACGAAGCTCTTTAATCCAAAGCCAACAATAACCACGACCGCAACGGCAACAAGCACAAGCCCTATTACTTCGGTGGCTGCCTGTGCGCGCTCGTCGTGAATGATCATCTTTAAACGCCCCCCACTATCGCTGCTGAAACTATTTGCGCAGTTAGGTAGGACAAATATGCAATAAACAGAAGCCCTGGGAAGTATATAATACTTTTCCCGAGCTTTCCTTCACGCATTACGCTAATCATTACGCTTGTGGCAAATGTCTCTATGAATATGTACGCCTGGATTGCGAGGCTAATTACGCCAACAGCCCTTAGTGCTTCCGCCTTTTCGGATGCCGAAACCACCGCAGCAGCAGCTGAAATAAGTAGCCCGGAAATGGTTGACACGAACCCAAATATCATTGGAGCAACAATGCCTCCTGCCACAACCATGAAGATTACCTGCATCACGGTCCTTGATTTTCTCTCCTTGTTTATGCGGTGTGCCGCGCGCACGTCCTCGGAGATTTGCTCGAGCACATTTGCAAGGCCGGCTCCCGCGTTCACGGAGTCCACGATTATTGTCATGGTTCTTTGCACCAGCCTTGAGTCAACGTTGCGTGAAATGCTGAGCAAGGCGTTTGAAAAGTTTTCCCCCTCCTCGAGTTTTCTTAGGACTTCGTTCATTTCTTTTTTGAGCGGCCCGTATTCCGCTGTTGCGATTTCCCTCAGCGCGTATTCGTATGTGCCGCCCGCGCGCAAAGTGTCCGCCATTTGCCTTAGCGCATCGGGCAGAGCCTCCTCTATTTGTTCTATTCTTCTTGCTGCAAGCAGGTATGGGTAGCCCACCATCAAATCAACTATTACAAAGAATATGAGAAGCCCAAGTTGTATTCCCTGGCCCGGCAAAATGAGTGTTTGCACGAAGTAGCCGATTGCTATTCCCGCAATTGAGGAGATCAAAAGCGAGAGCAGTATCCAGAGCAATGGGTCAACCTTGAACTCCGCGCCGTGCAAATAGCTGGCGTATTTTTTGAGCGCCCTTGATTGGTTTAGAATGGGGACTTTTTCAAGCAATCTTAACGCCATCAAATCACACCCTCGGCTGCGCCAGCTTCAAGTATCCTATCAGGAATATGAAGAGCAGCGGCATTAGCACAACAAAAAACGCGGCGATTGCCTCGGGTTTTATTTCGAACGGCGAAATGGATATGGGTGCGTTTGTGACCGAGCCTATTATCGCCACGAATACCGGGAGAACAATTGCCGCAAAAATATAAATTACCCCGAAGAAGTTCATTTTTTCTGAAAAATCCCTGATTTTGAGCCTCATTTCAAAGCTGACGTCCTCTGCTATTGTGTTCATTATTTCGGAGAGGTTTCCCCCGGTTTTCATCGCCCTTGTTATGTGGAAGAGCGCGCTTCTTAGTGCCTTTGATTGTGTCCTTAGCGCGAAGTGCTTGAGTGCGTCCTTTGTGTCGGTGCCTTCCTCGATTTCGGTTATTGTTCTCGAAAATTCCTCGCTAAGCACGCCGTAATCAGAGGTCGCAATCGTTTGGATTGTCTTGTACAATCCTATTCCTGCTTTGAGCTCTGTTGCCATGTGCCTAAGTGCAAATGGGAGTTCTATTGAAACGTCGTTTCCCCTCGCAACCGCCCTGTTTTTTGGCACCATAAGCATTACGGCGAGCGCCATCACTGCGAGAATTCCGGATATGAGCACAATGTATGCCGCCGAAATTGTGAGCGGGAGCCCGGAGTATGCGAGCCCCAGGGTTACGATTAAAAATGAGAGTATTCCAACAATCGCCGCGGTTGCCGTCGAGACCGCGAGCCATTGCGCTAGCGAGTATTTCATGTTTGCCGAGTACAAGTAATACCTGATGTCGGATGCGACCGGCATTCCTTTGAGGATGTTTGACATGGGCTCTAGCGGAAGCCTGAACAGGAGGTAAAATTTTCCGAGTTTTTGCACGGTGGGGGACTTGAATTCCTGGAGGTCCTCGACTTTTTGCACGTTGACCTTTGATTGCTCGCCGCCGGCGATGATTCCGCGAAGTTCGCCGAGTTTTCCGCCGACTTCCTCGAGTTCGACTCCTTCGTGCCTGTATTTTTTTTTCATGCGTTCGACTATTTTTTCCACTTGGTCGAAGTCGACGCTTTCTTCCTGTTTTTCTGGCGCGAGCTTTTTTTCCTTTTTCTTTTCCTCAACCTTTTTTTTGAGGTCATCAAGGCCCATGCTTACCTGCCCCCGAGGTATTTTTTGAGTTCAATGGAAACTTCCTTCATGTTCAATCCTTCTTTTTTCGCTATTTGTTCGAGGTATTTTGCCCTTTTTTCTATCTCATCCTCTATCTCTTTTTCGGTTTTTCCCGTCATTTCTTGTAGGGTGTTTATGTATTTAATTGTCGTCTTTGTCCTCTGGATGGTGTCGCTTTTGGGCTCCCATTTGAAGACGGTGTTTGCCTCGGCTTTCCCCTTGAGTGCGCCCGTGACCTCGGCTATTTCGGTTACCCTTCTGATTGTTCCGAGTTTTTTGTTGTGAAGCCTGTGCTGCACCAGTATGAAGTTGAGCCCGGACATCATTACTTCCGGGACATTCATTGGCGGCGAGGTGACCCTTACTATTGTTTCGTTTGGGGAATTCGCGTGCACGGTTCCGAGCGAACCGTCGTGGCCTGTGTTGAATGCGGTGAACAGCGAGAATGCCTCGTCGTGCCTTATTTCTCCCACGATTATCCTGTCCGGGCGCATTCTTAGCGAATTTTTTGTGAGTATGTCAAGTGTTAGTTCTCCGGTTCCCTCGAGTCCCGGCGGCCTTGCCTCCATTCTTATCCAGTGCTTTAGGGGCAAATTGAGTTCGGCTGTGTCCTCGATTGTTATTACCCTGTCGCTGTCGGGGATGAATGATGCAAGAACGTTCAGGGTGGTTGTTTTTCCCGAACCCGTGCCTCCGGCAATTAGTATGTTCGCGGGCCTTGCGCCAAGGCCTTCTGTGCACACCCAGAGGAATCCAGCAGTTTTTGTGTCGAGTGTCTTGTTTTTTATGAGATCAATGATTGAGTATGGTTCCTCCCTGAATTTTCTTATTGTGAGGGTCGAGCCCTGCACGGACGCGGGGGGCATTGTGGCATTTACCCTCGAGCCGTCGGGAAGCCTTGCGTCAAGTAAGGGGCTGCTCAAATCAACCCTTCTTCCGATTTGCCTCGCAATCCTGTTCACGAGGTCCTGTATTTCGTTGTCGTTGTAGAATTCTATGTTTGTTAGCATCATTTCGTGTTTGCGGTGGAACACGTACACGGGCATGTTTGGACCTATTACCATTATTTCCTCGAGGTTATCATCCTTGATGAGGTTGTCTATTAGCCCGTACCCGATCATTTCCCTGACCACGGCGTCCGCGTAGAATTCGTACCTTGTTTTTGGGATGTTCAGTTCGGGCGAGCCGCGCAGTATTTCAAGCACTTTTTGGAAGTAAACATTTCTTCTCTGCTCCTGGTCGCGTATCTTGTAGGGGGCTATGCTGATGATTCTTGTCGCCGCCTCCTTGATTGTGTTGATAATGGATCTCTCGCCGCCAATTGGCCTTGCAACCGGCGTCCAGTAGTAGAGCAGCGGCTCTCCCGGGAGCCTGTAGATTTTGTTGTCGTCATATTCTTCGACGATTTCCTTGTTCGATGCCTTCTCAAGGTCCTTTTCCGCCCTTGATTTCGCCTCTTCGGGGACGCTTTCAGGGTTTTCCGGGGACACTTTTTCCTGTGGGGGCAAATCCTTTCTTAGTTCGGCAAGCTTTTGGTTGACCTTTGCGATGTCCGCGTCCTTGAGTTCACCTTGCTCTCTTTGGGGCATTTTTCTTTGGAGCACTTCGACTTCTGTTTTGGGCGCGGGGGGAATCACAAGTTCTGGCGTTTCTTGGGTTTCTTCCGGTTCTGGCCATTGCCTTTGCGGCCTTTCTATTGGCTCTTCGCGGCGAATTCCCTGGCTGGTTTTTTTCGGGGAGAGCTTTTTTTCAATTTCCTCAATTGTGGGCTCCCTTTTCGTGCTCGCTGCGGGGACTTTTTTTTCCTGCGCATTTTTTGCCTGCGGTGCGGAAATTTTTTCGGCAGATTTTTTTTCGGCTGTGCTTTGGGGGGCGGCTTTTTTCCCCTTTATTTTGGCGAAGAGGTCATCCATGTAGTCGGCCATATGGGGTTCGGAATAAGAAGGCGTTTTCTTTTATATAAACATTCTGGGTGTGCACGATGTGCGCCGGTGTGCGGTGGGCGCAAAAAATTGGAGTGTTGCCCAAAAAAACTGCAACTCATTTTTGTTTTTTTTTCAAAAACCCGTTTAGTTTTTTTCATGCGCGTGCTTTTCGATTTTTTGCGCAAATTCGCCTGTTTTTACGCCGAATGCGAGTTTTCCCCCGCGGTCGCGCACCGCTATTGTGCCCGCGGTTTCTTCTTTTTCCCCGACGTTCAGAACATACGGGATTTTTTGCATTTCCGCTTCGCGCACCTTGAAGCCAACGGTTTCGGGGCGGATGTCAAGTTCGCTTCGAACCCCCGCCTCGATTAGTTGCTTGTGCACTTTCTGTGCGTATGAATTGTATTTTTCTCCCACGGATATCACGCGGCACTGCACGGGTGAGAGCCACACGGGAAATGCCCCCGCATAGTGCTCTAGAAGTATTGCAAGGAATCTTTCCATTGAGCCGAATACGACGCGGTGCAGCATCACCGGCCTCTCTTCCTTGTCGTTTTTGTCGATGTATGTCAGTTCGAATTTTTCGGGCATCTGGAAATCAAGCTGCACTGTTCCTAGTTGCCAGCTTCTTCCGAGCGAGTCCTTGATGTGGAAATCGATTTTCGGGCCGTAGAATGCGCCGTCCCCTTCGTTGATTTTGTATTTTTTGCCGTTTTTGTCAAGGATTCTTTTGAGTGTCGATTCCGCCTTTTCCCATAGTTGTGCGGAGCCCATTGCCTTTTGTGGCCTTGTGCTCAGCTCTATTTTGTATTCGAACCCGAACACTTTCGAGTAATAGTAATCGATGAGTTCCATTACGCCGGCGACTTCCTCTTCGACCTGTTCTGGCGTGCAGAAGATGTGCGCATCGTCTTGCGTGAATTTTCTAACCCGCAAAAGCCCGTTCAAAACCCCTGAAAGTTCGTGCCTGTGCACCATGCCGAATTCCGAAATCCTTATGGGAAGATCCCTGTATGAGTGCCTGGTGTTTTTGTAGATTAGCATGTGCCCGGGGCAGTTCATTGGCTTTATTGCGTATTCCTCTTTGTCGATTTTTGTGAAGTACATGTTTTCCTTGTAGTGGTTCCAGTGTCCGCTTTTTAGCCACATTTCTTTTTTGAGTATTATGGGCGCGATGACCTCCTGGTAGCCGCGTTTTGTGTGCTCTTTTCTCGAAAAATCCACGAGCGTGTTCCAGATGGTTGCGCCTTTGTGGTGGAAAAAAACCGTTCCGGGGGCCTCTTGCTGCATCGAGAAAAGATTGAGTTCCTTTCCGAGCTTTAGGTGGTTGCGCTTCTCCGCCTCCTCCTTCATTTTCAAATAATCATCAAGCATGCCGGATTTTGGGAATGCGATGCCGTAGATTCTTTGGAGAGATTCCTTTTTCTGGTCCCCGCGCCAATATGCGCTTGAAACTTTCAATAGTTTCACCGCCTTTATTGCGTCGGTGTTTGAAACGTGCCCCCCTTTGCAGAGGTCTATGAAGTCCCCTTGCGTGTAGAGGGTTATTGTTTTTTTTTCGCCCGCAAATTCCTCAATCAATTCCTGCTTGAACTTGTTGTCCTTCATTTTTTTCAGGGCGGTTTGCTTGTCGACAACGCTTCTCTCGATTTTCCTTTTTGATTTTATTATTTCCATCATTTTTTTCTCTATTTTTTCGAAATCGTCAGGTGTAAATGGCCTGGGCGTATAAAAATCCTGGTAGAAGCCTTCCTCGAGCGGCGGCCCTATGGTATTTCTCGCGTCCTTGTAAAGCGACCTCACGGCTTCCGCAAGCACGTGCGCGCCCGTGTGCCAGAGGCTTTTTTTTCCCTCGAGGTCTTCCCAGGTGTTGATTTTGAATTTTCCGCCCTCTTCAATGGGCAATTCAAGCTCAATTGTTTTCTCGCCCAGCTGTGCAGAAAGCGCCTCTTTTGCAAGGCGCGGGCCTATTCCTTCGGCTATTTTTTGTGCGGTTATCCCTTTTTCGAATTCTTTTTTGGAGCCGTCTGGAAATTCGAGTGTTATTTTTGCCATAATTGAAACAATAATGGCTGGGAAATTAATATTAACGTTTATTGCTGAAAAATAAAAGTTTAACTTGTTCTATAGTTTGCTATTCCCTTAGTTACGTCTCCTCTCTCCACTCTTTTTTCTTTCATCAGCCGCTAAATAAACCTCTCTTACAATGGTGCCTTTCGAATCAATATATTGTGTCAATTTGCCATTTCTTACTAGCTTATAAGTGACTCCATTTATGGTTATTTCGCTTTTTCCCCTTCGTTCAGCCACTCGCTGGTCTTCTTTTAACGCGCCGAGATTAGGCCGTGGGTCCCTTTTGTCTGGAGCGCTACGTAGATCCCTTGTTTTAATAATTCTGAAGATATCCATTGGACCTCTTCGCTGGCCAGTAATCACATGAATAATTCCGTCTTTTCCAACTTCGGTACTGGGTTTCCTCCTTTCGCCAACTCTTTTAGCAGTTCTGTGCACTTGTCCCATGTCATAACCTCTCTAACCAGTAGTAGTTTCCAAATCTCGGCTTTTCGTGTCGCGGCATGCAGGGTGATAGGATGAGATCTTCTCTTCCCATATTTAGAAAAATACCTTTTAAGTATATTAAACTATGTCTATTCCACTAAACGCGCTAAAGCCCTCCCCTGAGGTGTGCGTTAAGTGCAAGGGCAGATTGTGGTGCGGCCCTAGGTGCTTTATTTTGGAGCGCTTTGAGAAAAAGCGCGATGCTGCAAGAAAGATTGAGTCAAAGGAGCTCGCAAGCCACTCCCCTCCCGGGGTTTTTGTTTCGTGGCATGGTTATCCAAAGGTTGCCCTCTCGCCCATGGCGCCAGCGCAAGAGCCAGAGGATGTGTGGATGACAGATGACACCGACAAGTGGTTCGGCTTGCCCGCGGAAGAGATTATTTCTTTTCGCGAGAACCTCGTGCGAGGCTCTATGCCCCTTGAAGTTTCCGCGGCGCAGGACCCGAAGTATTCTTTGGTGGATGTGCACGAAACCCTCATGGCAAAAAAACCTGTGGGAATAGAAATGGAGCTCAAGGGAAGCCCGCGGATGCGCTCTCTTTCGTTCTCGGATTTCCACGCGCCAATGGGCCCGTCTGCCGACCTAAAGTCCCTCACACTTACCGAGAACCCTAGCGTGAACCGCAAAATCGAGCGCCTGTACTCCGACACGGACGCGAAATCAAGGGACGCGATGATAGAGCTTTATTCCTCGGACGTTGGCGTGAACCAATTGCACAAAATTCTGAGTGCGGGAATGCTTGGGGTGAAAAAAAAACGCAAATTAGTTCCCACAAGGTGGTCGATTACCGCAATCGATTCGAACTTAAG
>JANLHD010000111.1 GCA_024653865.1 archaeon
TTTCGTCCAGCGGGTCAAGGGAAACAATTGCATAAATTCCCTTTGAACAAAGCAGGTCAATGTCCTCTGCGCCCCGCGGCTTTGAGCCGCGGAACAAAAACTCATCAACAATCGAAAAACGTTCCATCATGCAAATCACTAAAAAGGCCTATTGTCCCTGCGCATTTTCAGCTTCACCGAATTCCCCAATTTGTCCATGATTTTATTGTAAACAATTTCAATCTCATCGGGCCTAAGCTTTGCGTGCAAATCCGCCTCTATTAATATGCTAGGGTAAGCATACTCGCGGTGCAAAGAACTCAAAGACATTGCCACGCGCGCAACCTCATTTGCAGCCGCGGAAACATCCCCTTGCGCAATGAACTCCACCCTAAGGGGCCTGTCATATGCGGTCGGCTTCATATAAAGCGCATAAATAGAGTTGCTCCACTCTTGCGAAAAATCCTGAAGCACCGGGTGCTGCCTTATGTTCTTGGTGTAGGTGAACGCACAGCTGCGCTCCCCCACAGAAAGAAAATAATCCAAAAAAGAGGAATCGTAAACATTCGCAAGCTCATCCCCCATCGGGTCATTTTTCAAAATGGATTCACGGAGCATCGAAACAAACCGCGAACCGCGCGAATCCTCAACCGTGGAAACAAGGGTGCACGAATTTTTTTGCGCGATTTCGTACAACGATTCGAACTCGCGAATAATCCCAACATAGTCCCCGGAGAGGCGCGACTCCTTCCTTGGCTTGTCCTGGTACTGGGGAACAATCGAGCCGTCGATGAAAAGATATTTCGGGGAAAATTTTTCAATCACCTTCTTTGAAGCGCTAACTTCCTCGCGCAGGCGCATTAGGCTCTTTGACTGCTCGGCCTCATCCTCCTCCAAAGCGCTGTTGCTAAGATGCGGCTCGGGAAACCTGAAATACCCCGGGTAGTACGCCGCGTTCTTCACTATTCCCCCCTCATACTCGAAAACCACGCCCACCGCGCGAATCAAAACCAAATCAACGCTCGAGAGGCGCTTTGCAACAAAACCCGAATCAACACCCGCGATTTTTCCCTGCGGAACCCAATTTTCCACGGGAAGGGTGAGCTTTCTTTCGGCGAATTCCGCCGGGAGCTCGAGGTCCATTTTTTTCATGGGAAAAAGCTTCTCGGAAACCCGCTTCTTTTTCTGCTCCGCAAAATGTATCGAATCAACCGCACTCTGGATGACCTTTGAGATGCTCATAATGAAACCATTGGTTCGAGGTTTTTAAATCAGTTTAGGGTTGAGTGCCGGTGCGGAAAAGTCACATTTTCCTAATCAGGAACTTTGCAGTACTATTGCCGGCATCATAACGATGGATCCTGATATTCCTGAAATTTTTTGCCAGCCTGACAAGTTCCTTGTCCATTCTAAAATAAGGGATGGCGATATACGCAACGCCCCCTGGTTTGAGAACTTCGGCAACATTCATTATTGCCTTCGCGGCATTGGCGTTTGTATAACTTGCCCCGCCAAAAGTTGAAACCACCAGATGAAAACTATCCCTGCCAAACTTGGACACCAATTCTTCGGGAGAAGCCAAAACATCAAACTGCGCAGAATGCGCTATGTCGGTTTTAATGAAGTCTAAATCAACCCCCTTCGCCACAGAAACAAGGCCGCTTGCAAATAAACTTTTACCATTGCCCTCGTTTAAAACCCGTATCCGCTCACCCGGAAACCTCTGCTGGAGGCGCCCCACGACTTCGGCAAAATCAACTTCGTGAATATCGTTAATTTTAGCCAAAGGGCGGCTCACTTTGCCCTCTCTTTTAAGCCCCCGGTAAACATCCTCGGCAGCCCGCAGATCATCCGCCAATTTGGATTTCTCCAAAGGGGTAAGCCGCAGAGCATTCTTGCGCCCCTCGCGCCTTTTTGCCGCCTGGCGCCTTTGCATTCTGGCCTTTCGTTCAGCTGGCATGACCTAAAATTAAGGAAAACCGCCCTATTTAAGCCATTCGCAATCCAAAACAAAAAACCCAAAAAAACCTCAAAATCACACCAGAAAGTATAAATATCCAAATGAATATACTTCGTAGATGAAAGCTGTTTTTGAGGTCAAAACCATCCAGGCAGACTGGGCTCCGCCGTTCAAGAAAAACATTACCGTGAACACCTACGAGGTCAAATTGCACGAAGAATTCGACAGAATAACAGGAAACGGCAACGACGAATCCGTGTTCCGCGCACTCCAAATCGAAAACGACGGCGCAAAACTCGAATTCAGCCCCCTATTCACGCTCAAAGACCCGCAAGAAGAGGACAGGGGAGAAAAAGTCCTATATGCAAGAAAAGGAACACAAAAAACAATTGCATACCTCTGGGGCGAAAAAGGAATAACAAAAAACATTGTTTTCAAGGGCATAACAGAGCCTTTCTCCTCGCGCGAAGAGCCCGCAAAAGAAGAAATGCCGCAAGTTGAACTCGCAACCGAACGCGAACCGGGCACCCTCTTCTAAGCAAGTGCCTTAAACTCTTAACCATAAACAAATTAATCCATGGCAAAACTCTACTTGGACGACTCGTATTTGAAGGAATGCGAAGCCATTGTAACCAAAGTGGTTGACGCAAAATTTGTTGAACTTGACCAAACCATTTTCTATTCCCAAGGAGGGGGACAGCCGTCCGATTCCGGAAAAATCGTGAAAGAAAACGGGGAAGAGGCAAGGGTTGTGTTTGCAAAAGCGTTCGGCGAAAACATTTCACACCAAATCGAGCCGGAAGGAATTTTGAACGAAGGCGAAAAAGTGCGATGCGTTCTTGATTGGGAAAAAAGGCACAAACACATGAGAATGCACACCTGTGCGCACATACTAGCGGGTGTAATCAACAAGGAAATAGGCGCGCTCATAACCGGAAACCAGCTCGGCGAAGAGGAATCAAGAATGGATTTCAACGTCCCGGAATTCGACAAGGAACTGCTCAAAACATTCGAGCAAAAAGGCAACGAAATAATTTCGCGCGGGCTTGAAATTACGGTTTCCTACGAGGCCAGGGAAAAGGCGCTTGCAAGGCCCGAACTATTCAGGCTCAAGGATGTTTTGCCAAAAGATATTCCCATGCTGCGCATTGTTTCAATCGGGGATTTTGACATACAAGCCGACGGCGGAACGCACGTCGCAAACACGCGTGAAATAGGAAAAATGAAAATCACAAACTTCAAGAACAAGGGCGCACAAAACAGAAGGATTTACTGGACGCTTTCGGAAAACACCCAATAATTTGCCAAATAAAAAATTTACTCACTTCGCTTTTTCGGCAATCCTTCCTATCCAGATTGTCGCCAAAACCGCGACGATTGCCACAACAAACGCGTACACAATCATGGGCACAAGAGTGCTTGCAGTCCCAAAAAACTCGACAAAAATCGCCTTGATTGCACCATTCCACGCGAGCGCGGCGACAAGCCCAAAAGCCGAGGTAATCAAAACCGCAAGCTTCGAGGCAACATCACGCTTCAAAGCCAATACAATCCGCTTTCCCGTATTTATACCAAGCTGATTAGCGCTATTGGCGGACAAACCCCCAACAAACAAAACGCGAAATAGAAACAAAATTTAATAAACCAAGGAAACGATAATTAAGCCAATGTCAGGGCTCGGATTCTTACCGGATTTGCTCATACTCTCCGCCACATTCGCACTAATCATCAAATTCAGAAAAGAAATTGCACGGCTCTTTTTGAAAATTCCCGGCCCAAGATTTTTTGTATACGTTGCGAGCTCAATTCCGTTCATAATATTCGAGGAAAACATCAACTGCTTGCCCACGGGATGCCAACTGATTCCCTGGACCGTGCCCGTGCTCATAGTCCTTGTAATAATTCTTGGGTTAATTTGCAGGCGCCTCAAGGCGCACGATTTACGGAAAACGACCTTTTTCTTTTCCCTATACGGCGTATTCTGGGAACTCATAATAGGCGGGCTCGCTGGCGCACTCGGATTGGGATTATTTTTCATATTCATGGTTTTCTGGGTCCTGCTCAGCTACGCATACCTCGTGGTTGTGCCCCTCACCATACTTTTCAGCCAGGAAATAGGCGAAAAATAAACCCTTTGCAAAAAAACTAAACAGGCGAACCCATTTTTTGGTATAACATATATATTTTTCAGCAAGGGTTATTTTTCATGGAAAACCAAGGAACCAAAACAATATGCAGCCGCGGGCACGAGTTCTATAAAACAAAGGACCGCCCCCTTTCAAGAGCAACAAATATATTCTTTCTTCGCATTTGTTTTCCCTATGGAGTACAAGCAAGTAATCATCATCCGCAAGGACCTCGCAATGGGCTCTGGCAAAATCGCGGCGCAGGCTTCGCACGCATCGCTCGAAGCGTACGAAAAAGCCCTGAAGAAGGACCCGCGCGCGGTCGAGCAATGGAAGATGCAGGGACAGGCAAAGGTCGTCTTGAAAGTGAACTCGAAAGAGGAGCTACTGGAGTGGTTCGAAAAACTCAAAAAAATGTTCCCAACATCGCTCATAAAGGACGCCGGAAGAACGCAAATCGCGGCGGGAGAGCCAACTGCAGTGGCAGTCGGACCGGCGGCGGAAAACGAAATAGACAAATTCACCAAAGAGTTAAAGCTGCTCTAAATTTTTAAAAAAAATTCACTTGCCTTCCGCGGCGCGAATCGAATCCTCAACCCTAGCAATGGCTTCTTTCGAAGCATTGTTCTTTTCCATGAAATCCTTCAACGCAAAAAGGTAATCCGAAAACCTGACCCTCGACTCGATTTGCTTCATTTCGGGGTGAATGTCCCTGCCAAGCACTTTTTTGTGGTCAAGGACCATCTCCGCCCCCGCCGGGGTTTTCTTGAATTCCTCCACCCAATGCAAAACCTGCGCCTTTGGAGCCAGCCTTTTTGGAACCCTGAATTTCGTGCCCCCAAAAAATGCGCGAACCCTTTTCCTAACGCCAAGCGCCATTACCAAAATAGGATTTGGAGGTATAAAAATGTGTTTTTGCGATTTTTGCCAAAAAGCGCAGGGCTACTAGTTGTAATAAATTACGAAAGCGCCTAAATTAACTAATGAAGCCAATGCAAACATTCTACGTTGCAACGGGAATTCTCGCGGTGTTCGGCTCGGTTCTGCTCCTTGGCTTTTTCAACGCATACCAAGTGGACATCGGCACGAAAAACCTCTTCGCACAAAACCCAATAGGGGTATTCGGGATTGTGGCAATACTGGTTTTTTCGGGAGTATATTTTTTCAACACCGCGGCAAAAGTAATCAAGGAAGCAATCAAATAAAGGGAATGCAGGCAAAAAAATCGGAACAATTTGTTTTTGGAAGTGCAATCAAAATGGGCTATTATCACACAGTAAGAATGGCAATCGGAGAGGCCGACATAGTAATGGAAGTGGTGGACGCAAGGTTCCCCAAAGCCAGCAGGAATTTTTCGCTTGAACACAAAATAAAAATGGAGAAAAAAAAACTCCTAATCGTACTCAACAAATCAGATTTGGTATCCGAAGAGGAAGTGAAAAAGCAAAAGGAACTCGCGGGAACCAAAAGCATATTCGTGTCGGCAAAACATCGCAAAGGAACAAGAAAACTGCGCGAAGCGCTCGGAATGCTCTCCGCGGGAAAGGAAGTGAAGGTCGCAATCATAGGGTACCCCAACACCGGAAAGAGCAGCATCATAAACATGCTCAAAGGAAAAAAAAGTTCCCCAACATCATCAACAGCGGGCTTCACAAAAGGCAAGCAGAACGTTCGCATAAACTCCAAAATAATGCTAATAGACACCCCCGGAGTAATCCCTTTCGGAAAGCACGACCAGACACTAATGCTTTTGCTCGGGGCAAAGAACGTCCAGCAATCCGAGGACATTGAGAACGCGGGCGCCGAGGCGGCACAGGAAATGCTCTCGTCAAACCCAAAGATGCTCGAGGATACCTACGGCATTTATGCAAGCGACGGCGAGGATTTTTTGGAAAAACTCGCGCTAAAAAAGAACAAGCTCCTAAAAAAAGGAAGGCCCGACACCACAGCCGCCGCAAAAATGCTCCTAAACGACTTCAAAGAGGGCAAAATAGGTTTAAAAAACTAAAAAACCATTTGGTTAGCATGATTCCACAAAAAAAGAAAAGGGTCATCTGGATCGCGATCGCAATATACCTGGTTTTTGCCGCACTTCTAATTTACCTCTTTTTGTTCAACCAGG
>JANLHD010000112.1 GCA_024653865.1 archaeon
TGTGTCCAATTAAACCGCAGCATCCACCCCTTGTAGTGCGCCCCCGCCAATTCCATTAAGTTTCACCCTTGCGAGTATACTTCCCAGGCGGCGGACTTATGGCCTTCGCTTCGGCACCCCCACACCACGTGGGTGCTAGGACACCTAGTCCGCATCGTTTACGGCTGGGACTAACCGGGTATCTAATCCGGGTCGCTCCCCCAGCTTTCGTTCCTCACCGTCAGAGCCGTTCTCGTGAAGCGCCTTCGCTACTGGTGGTCTTTCCGGGATCACAACATTTCACCGTTACTCCGGAAATTCCCTTCACGTCTCCCGGTCTCGAGCCCGTCAGTATCCCTGGCAATTCGACTCCTTAAGAGAGCCGATTTCACCAAGGACTTAACAGGCAGGCTACGAACGCTTTAGGCCCAATATAAGGGGATACCACTTGGACTGTACGTATTACCGCGGCGGCTGGCACGCATCTTACCCAGTCCTTATTCGCCAACCGTTCTAGAGTTGGCAAAAGCTCCCAAAGGGAGCACTCGAAGTCCCTCTGTCACACTTTCGTGCATTGCAGAAGATTCGCGCCTGCTGCACCCCGTAGGGCTAGGGTCCTTGTCTCAGTACCCTTCTCCGGGCTCCCTCTCTCAAGGCCCGTATGGATCTTAGGTTTGGTGGGCAGTTACCCCGCCAACAGCCTAATCCACCGCAGTCCCATCCTCAAGCGATGACGCTTGCATGGTGCGCCTCATTTGGGAAAAAGAACATTCCAGTATCTCTTTCCTATGAAGCATTAGCCCCAGTTTCCCGGGATTAACTTCTCTTGAGGGTAGGTTGACCACGTGTTACTGAGCCGTATGCCAGAGTTCCCATAGCTGAACTCTTAGACTTGCATGGCTGAGTCGAACTTCGATAGCAGTACCCGCCAGCAGGATCAGCTGGAATTATTTTCAAGCTAATTCTGTTTTTGGCTTGTATTCGCTTAATGGAATTGTTTTTTTATGGAGGCATTATCCTACTGCAGGATTCCTCTGGTAAAAAAACCCAACATCACACCCAAAAAAGCTTGGGTGCTCATGGAAATACCTTCAACAACTAGCGATGCACACGGCACGCAAAAAGGCGTACAATGCGAAACGCTAACCACCCACACACAGACGAAATAGACGTTATTCTGTGCGGCGTATTGGTTAGTTGGAACGTTGTTGGGGTGTTAAATTCTACTTATACTATTGGTTCATGCTAGGTTTAAAAGGCTATCTCCCTAGTTTTGAGGCTTTTGGCGATTTAACGCGGGATTTGGCACAATTTGTAAAAACTAAGTATTGAAGCTTTGAAGCCAAAAATAATATAAACATAGGAAAACTAACCTAATAATGCCAATCCCAGAACGCCGCAGCGCAAAAAAAGCCACGATTTCCGGTTTGGGAATTGGCCGACGCCTTATAACCGGCGGAACACCCGCATATAACATGCAGCCACTAACCACGACTTTCAAACTCATCACTTCAGAAAACATGAGGCGGGAACACTCCGTAAGCGGCCCCGCAACAAGGCAGGATGATTTGAAAAGAATCCACGCGAAACTTCAGGAACACAAATTGGGGCTGAAAAGAACAAAGCACCCCAAGACAGGCAAGCCAATATTCACAACTAGCATTAGGAAACTAAAAAACGGACCTGACCTCGACTCCATTCAGGGAAGAAAACAAACATATCGTGCATTGCAGTCAGTTGAGGCAAAACTGAAATACGAAAAAACTTGATTGGAAAAAATATTTTTTCCGCAAAAAAAAGAAAAATTACTTCCTGCGAAACAATCGCCCAAAAAAACCCTTTTTCTTGGGATTTACGCGCGCCTTGAGGGCATTTAATTCGACAATTCTTTCGCGCACGCTCTCTTGCGTGCCTTCCTTTAACATATAAAAAAGAGTGCCTGCCTGGGCATCGTTTTGGCCTGTGTGGAAATCGAGGGCAAGAACGGCGCTATTCTTTTCCTTGTTCACATCGTAAATCCGCACAATGTGATCTTCCCCACGCATGACATGCGCAATGTCAAAGCGTCCGACCATTGCGCGATTAATTACCCGATCAGGAGTTATAGCAATCGGTGATTTTGCCTTTGCCATAAATAAATAATTACAAAGCGGAATTTAAAGCTTCTCAATCCAACATCCAATAGAAACTATAAACTACCTTCGGTGCCTGCGCAAAATCCGCCCCAAAATGCCGCCCTTTTTTCTCGGCCTCGCGGCTTGCTGCACAGCCTTCAATTCCGCCACCTTTTTTTCTGCCTCCGGAAGGGAACTTGATTTCAATACCGCAAAAATCCCCTTTGCGCGCGCCGCATCCTTTGCCAAAAAATCAAGTTCCAAAACCCCGCGATTTCTTTCCCTGTCAATCCTATAAACTGTAATCAAATTTTTGTTGCCGTGGCCCACGAGTGGGACAACGATTCTGGAAATATGCAGGTCGCCGACTTCCGCAGTTTCTGCGATTACACGTAACCTTGGATCAGCCTGCTTTGGCATATGAATCATAAAATAAAAGTGCGAGGGCGAATTTAAGCCTTTTTGTCCGGCAAGGAAGACTCAGGCATTATTGCGACAACACATCGCATTGGTTGGGAACACTTGCTAAAATCCAAGCCCTCCAAAATTTTTGGCGGAGTAAAAGCAGCATTTGGGCGTCCGGAATAATTCTCACAATATGCGACGGCGCCAGCATTCAACTTATTATTTTCTGCATAAATCAAAGGGTCAACTGAGGAGAATTTTTCAACCATGCTATTTTCAGCAAGCACGCAGATTTGCGATGCAGGGCGTTCAATTCTTGATGCCAACGAAGCAGCCGAGAGAAAATCCCCATTTTCAAAAGTTACTCCCGCTGAGAACAAATCCCCAGGAAGCATAAAAGCCTTTTCAAGAAGGGAAGGAATTATTTCCATTGCAGTAGGAGGCTGCAAACAACAAATCTGGCTCACCATCCACCCGCTAATCAAAATGACGCCGGCAAAAAGGACGAAACCGATTATCACTTCTTTTAATTCCACGTAAAAATAAATATAAAGGCCTTATTTATTGGTAACTATTGCCGAAACATATTTGAGATATAAAGGTTGGAAAACAATTTTTCACGACGCAATTTTTGCGTAAAGCTGCTCCCACTGCGAGGCGATTTTTTCTATAGAATATTTGCGCGCGGTTTCAATCGCACCCTTCCCAAGTTTTTTGCGCAAGAGCTGCGAGGAAAGGAGCTTTTCGCTTTTTTTCGCGCACTCGACAAAATCAAACGCCTTGAACAAAAAACCGTTCTTCCCATCCTTCACCGAATCCGGAATCGCCAAAAAATCGGCTCCGATTACTGGAACGCCCGCCGCCATTGCCTCAAGTATCGTGAGCCCTTGCGTCTCAATCGTGGACGCGGTGAGAAAAACATCATGCTGGGCAACGTGCTTTGCGAGTTCCGACTCGCGCAGCGCCCCAGAAAACGAGACGTGCGATTCGAGCTTCTCTTCCTTCGCGAGATCTTTAAGGAACTTGAGCGCCGGGCCCGAGCCCGTGATTGTGAGATGGGCCTTTTTGTCCTTCCACAATAAATGCTTTAACGCGAAAAACAAAACCTCGATATTTTTTTCAAAACCCACGCGCCCGAAGTAAATAATTTTGTGCGCATTCTTCGCGTAATTTTTTTTCGCGTGCGAATTGAACATCTCAAAATCAATTGCGTTGGGGACGACCTCTACTTTTTTCGAGCCGTTCTTTTCAAGCTCACGCCTCATGGATTCGGAAGGCGTCGTAATCAAATCGCATTTGCCGTAAAAGTGGTTCGTGTACCTCCACGCGGCTTTTTTCGCGAACTTCGTGTGTTTTAGGAACGGAATCGGCAGGTACATCATGAATTCCGGAATCAACGTATGGTAGGTTCCTATTAGTGGAACTTTGAGGCGCTTTGCATAGCGCACCCCGAGCCACCCAACACCAAAGGGAGTGTGCACGTGCACCAAATCCGGGGAAAACTTTTTTAGTTCGCGAAGAACGCGCTTGGAAGTGGGGGCAGTTATTTTGTAATCATCATAACTCGGCAAGGGAATCGAGCGAACGTAAAGCACGCGAATGCCGTCCACTTCCTTTTCCAAAAACAAGAGGCTTTCCGAAGGCGCGACAATCAAAATTTCGTGCCCGTGCCTTTTGAGTTCACGCGAGACATTCCTAATCTGCGTAACCACGCCGTTGATCTGGGGAACATAGCTATCCGTAAAAATCGCTATCTTCATTTTATTCACCTTACGGGCTCGTAGTTTTTCGCGGCATTCCCGGTCAATTGGTATTTGATGCCGTTTATGATGTGGAAAAAAGTGAACTTCAAATAACCCCATTTTTTTACGCGCCTCGCGGAAACGCTGACATCCACGCCAAGGCAAAATTTCACCCTCCCGATTTTTTTCATCCTTTTCGCGAGGTCAAGGTCCTCGGCGGTCACAAGCGAAGTGTCAAAGCCCCTGATTTTTTCAAAAGCGCTTCTGCGCACTACAATGTTCGAGCCCACGGGATTGTGGAAACCAAAAAACGCGAGGAACGGAAGGTAGAGATCCATCACAAGTTTGCTTGCGGAGCGCTCCCAGCTCGGGGTGTCGGAAAAATAAACCGGGCCGTAGAGCATTACAAGTTTTGAGTCCGCCTCGAATTGCGCCACGGCGCGTTCAATCCAATAAGATGGCAACTGCGCGTCCGCATCCGTGAAGGCGATTATTTTCCCCTTTGCGGAATTTGCCGCGGCCTGCCTTTGAAATGCGGCGGAGCGCCTCTTCTCAAAAACAACCCTGGCACCCGCTTTTTTTGCAATTTTTTCGGTGGCATCCTCGCTGTAGCCATCGCCAACAATCACCTCAAAAGAATGGCGGGTTTTTTGGGCAAAGGCACTGGCAAGAGTTGTGCCAATGTAATTTTCCTCATTAAGCGCGCCTATGGCGATTGAAACGAGCATTAGAATAAAATTATAGAAATGGAAATTTAAAGCTGCTTATTTCCATTTACTTGGCCCTTTGCCTCATGTAGCGCTTCTTTCTCTTCTGGCGCCTCGTTCTCTTCTTGTGCCACTTCCAGCGCTGCCTGGACCTGGTCTTCTTAAACCTTGAAGTGTCATTGCTTCTTCTGCTCAAAAATGCTCACCAAATAAAAAACGCATTTAACCCGCCAAAAAAACGGGTTTTTATTCTAGGATTCTTTGATGCCACAGGTTTAAAAAGCTTTATTCGCGGATTGGCGGCGCCTGGGCTTTTGAGGCAAAATTCAGGCTTTTGCGCCTTTTAGCCATCCCACGGCGGCGTACACAAAAGGCGTGTTCAGGAACGAAAGCACAAGTTTTAGGAACAAATAAGGAAGGGCAAGCGCGACAACATACTCCGCTGGGTAGCCTGCGAGGATCCCAAAAAAATCGAAGAACGCGAGGAACATGAAAACAAAAGTGTCAATTGTCTGGCCAACCAGGTTGCTGATGTTGCTCCTGAGCCAGAGCATTTTGCCACCGAATTTTTCCTTTAACTTGGTGAAAACAAACGCGTCATTCAAATCTGCCATCGCAAAAGCCGCAATGCTCGCAATGATTATTCTAAGGCTCGAATTGAAAACCGGGTCGAACTGCTCCGGGGTGAGCCAGCTCCTTGAGGCGAACGGAAGCCACACCGAAATGAGAGTTATTATTGAAACAAAAATTAGCACAAGCACGCCAAGAAGAATTGTTTCCCTCGCCTTGCGCCTTCCGTGCACCTCGTTGATTGCATCAAGCAAAAAGAAGGTCATGAAAAACGGAATCAATCCAACGGAGAAGTCAATTGGAAAGCCAAGCAAATTAATGCTTGCGATTTTGCTTCCAACCATGTTGGACATTATTACCGCGGCAATGAACACGGTTACAAAAAGGCTCGTCCTAAAATCCATGGACTCGAATTGTTTAAGCATTAAGCATTCACCAATAGGCCTCACAAACCAATTTCTCGGGGCTTGATATTGGACAAATAGATAAAAGCAGGACCGATTAATAAAGGTTGCGCGGCGAAAGCGGCGAACAGGGATTCACGGGCAAAGATTAGGCGTTCCCCTAACAATTTGGAACGCGATATATAAATCAAAAGCGAATACTAATTATGAAATACCTCATAATGGTCGCACTCGCGTTTCTCATGACGCTCGCACAGCTTTGGATGTAAAATGCCCTAAAAACCCCCCCATTTGGCATTCAAGCCATTTAGAAAGCCGTTTGGCTGTTACCGACCCCTTTAACTGGAAATCACAGCACTAATTATATAAATACAAGAGGTGTCCCCCCAATGGAAAACGAACCCAGAAAAACATTAAAGGAAGAAATTGCGGAAAACCAGAAAAGATACGACGCAATAAAAAAATTCAACCTGAACTCGGCGAAATAAAAATTCGCCAAATAAAACCCGATTTTTTTTGCGCTAATGCAAAAGGCAATTCTTTTGCTTTAGCCAAATTCCTTTTTTTTAAAAAAAAGAAAAGTCCGGATTTTTGTTTTTTAGCGCAATTTTTTGCTTCTCTATGAAAAACAAAAAAGTGCCAACTTTTGTTTTTTAGCGCAGGTTTTTGTTTCACTAAGAGAAACAAAAAAGTGCCCCCACTGGAATCCTCTTGAAAGTTTTAGAGTTTTCCGATAGCTTCGAGCAATTTTTCATGCCCTTTTATTAACTTGTTGAACTCCGCTAGCTCTTCAGAAACTATCTTTCTTTTTAGCCTATCTTTTGAATTGCCTGATTTTTCCATTTTTCAGCCACTCCTTGATTTCATTGTCCGAATAATAATTCTCCCTTATACCCCGCAGAACAACTGCATTCAAAGGGTCGTCCGTAACACTTAATTTGGTGTTGTTCTCCTTTAAAAATAATTTCATTGAAAGAAAGGCAGTTCTCCTGTTTCCGCTGGCAAAAGCGTGGGCAACAACCAAGCCTTTCAATAGTATGACCGCCTTATCATAAACAGCCCCTTCAAAATTTTTGCACTCATTAATTACAGCAAGAATTTTGGAAGAACTCAAAACCTTTGCAGCATCTTTATTCTTTACTTTAATAAGGTTTAACGCCAAGACATTCAATTCAACTATTTTGTCAAAAGAAGGGTATTTCATACTATAAACACCCGGATGGTGAATATTAAAGTTTCACTCAGAAAAAGAAAACAAAAAAGTGCCAACTTTTGTTTTTTAGCGCAGGTTTTTGTTTCACTAAGAGAAACAAAAAAGTGCCCCCACTGGGATTTGAACCCAAGTTCTCGGCTTGAAAGGCCGATGTCCTTAACCGGGCTAGACGATAGGGGCAAAGGTTGATTTTATAATAGTTTCACTAAATTGATTAGTTAACTACGATAGAAATCGCGGTAAAATTGTTTATAAAGTTATCCAAAGGTGAATCAAAAAATGGCTCTCTCACAAGTGGCGGCAAAAAGGCTCTTCCAAGACGTGTGGATTTGCATGAGATGCAACGCCAAGAACACGGGGCAGAAGGGCAAAAAACCCGCAAAATGCAGGAAATGCAACTCAACCCGCCTAAGGGGAAAGAAGAAAGGGAAGAAAAAAGCAGGATAAACAAGTAAAACAAAAAACGTTGCTTTTTATACTAAAAAAGCGTTTTATTTTTGATATGCCAGGAAAAAAAGCAATACAGAATCCGAAAAAACATTTTGTTATAACTCCTGTTAACACAGATCGCAGAATAGAAGGGAAAGGGAGTTATGGAAAGCGTGGCGAGGCTATGGTTGCTGGTTTTGAAAATTTAGATAATCCAAGAGAAATAGGTAAAGTCCCGATTAAAACTGGAAGAAGAAGTGGCCCACAAATGAGCATACCGCTCCCAAGAAAGGTAGAATCAAGAAGCAGCAAGGGAAAATATGTAATTGCCAGAAAAGATGACCCAAAATGGGCACTACAAACTACCAGAAGAAACCCATTCAACACAACTGATCGAAGAAATGAGCACGGTAAAAGAGATTCTATAAATGCAGTGTTGAGACGAAACCCGAAAAAAATAGTACCCCGCAAATAAATGAAAAAAAATAAATTTTAACTCGCCATTTCTGCTTCTTAATTAAATGCGTGAATTAACAAGAAATAAGGCAGATGCTCTGCCCTACCTCCTGTTGCTGGCAATCAGCGAGGCTGCGCTTAGTATTGCCGCGCTCAAAACCGCGGTCTCCGAGGAAACCTGCGAAAAACCAACCAGGTTGGTTGCAGCCTTTATTATGAAAAGGCTCACGGCAAAGTAAACCACTCCGAGCACAATGAGTATCACCGAAGACACGACTGTCACGGTCACCATTGTGCCAAGCTCAAACGCCTCCCCTAAAACCATTGAACACACACCTCCGATACGGTTAATTAATGTTTAATTACTCAAGTAAATAATGGACGCAAATAAATATGTTTCCCTTTTGAGGCCCCTGAACTGCTTTATTTCATCATTCGGCGTCTTCGTCGGCTTTGCTGTTGCAACAGGAGGGCAAGTGCCAAACGCCATGCTATTGTTTGCAATGGCAAGCGCCTTTCTCATTACGGGCGCGGGAAACGCGGTGAATGATTACTACGATTCGGAAATCGACGCACGGCTCGGCAAGGCAAGGGCGAACCCTGCTAAAAATATCCTCATCTATTCCCTGGCGCTCTTTGCAATCGGAATAATACTCGCATCGCCCATAAACACGCAGGCGCTCGCAATTGCAATCGCGGTTTCAATGTTGCTTTTCGCATACTCCGCGTGGATGCAAAACTACAAATTTTTGGGAAATTGGGTGGTTGCACTCGGAACCGCCATGACACTATTCTTCGGCGCATCAATTTCGGGAAATTACGGCCCGATAATTTTGCCCGCGGGTTCTGCCCTGTTCGCGAACGCTGCGCGCGAAATAATAAAGGACAAGGAGGACGTGGCAGGCGATAGGGGGATCAAAAAAACCCTGCCCATGATGGTCGGAAAAGGCGTTCTCATAATAGTTCCGGCATTGTATTTGGCGGCAATCGCACTCGCAATCGCCGCGTGGGCACTTGGGATAATGAAAGGCCCCTACTACATCGCCCTGGTTCTTGGCGCAGGGTTTTTGTTTTACCGCTCGTGGAAACTGCTTGAAGAGGAAAAGGCGCACGAGGCGCAAGAGCACAGCAAGTACGGGATGATTCTGGCTCTGCTCGCATTTCTCGGGGGGATTTTGTGACAAGGCAGGAAACGCTCGTGAGGGCAATGGAATCGCTGAAGGCGCACAGCTTCCACGTGGCGACATTTTTCGGCTCCAACACCTGCTTTGACATAATCGCGCGCGGCCCTAGGGAAACCCTTGTCGTAAAAATTTACGAGAACGTGGATTCGATTCGCAAAGAGCAGGGTGAAGAGCTAAAAAAACTTGGAAGCGTACTCGGCGCAAAAAGCATCATAATAGGCGAGCGCACAAAGGTGTTCACGCTCGAGGACGGCACGGTCTACACAAGGTACGGCGTTGACACCCTAAACCCAAACACATTCGATGCGATACTTGAGGATAATGCGCCGCAAAAAAAATATTTCAAGGGAAAAAACACCGTGGGCCTTGACTTTGAAATGCTGAAAAGCAAACGAGAGGAACTCAACATGAGCATGCAGGAACTTGCGGAAAAAATAGGCGTCGCCACGGATACATTGCAAAGATTCGAAAAGGGCGCCTCAACCTCCATTGAGACAGCAAAAAAAATAGAGTCCGTCCTCGATGAAAAACTTGTGAAAGGGGTTGATGTTTTGCACCCAAAAATCGGCGAAATGAGCGTTGACGACGAACCCACGGGGGAAGTGTTCGAAAAGATGCACGATTTGGGCCTTAGGATGGCGTTCTTCAGGCACTCGCCCTTCAAGGCATTTGGCACATCAGAACCAATATTCATCAGCACTGCAAAAGGCGCAATTGACATTCCAAGAAAGGCGCTCGAACTGCGCAAGGCAAGCGCCATAATGGATTCAGATTCAATAATTGTGACAAAAGAATACAAATACAAAAGCGCGGGCGGAGTTCCGATAATTGAGGAGGACGAACTTGGGACCTTGAGCAAAATAAGGGATTTGCGCAAGCTCATAAAAGAGAGGGAAGAGGATGAATGAGGAACGCTCGAGAAAAGAGCGCGAAAAACTCGTCCATTACATCTCGGGGTTTGCGGCATCAAAACAGGAAATAAAAAACGCATTTTTATCGGTTCGCCGCGAAAACTTCATGGAGGGGGCACCGCAAGAGGCGATTTACGGAGACCACGCATTCCCCATAGGGGAGGGGCAAACCATTTCACAGCCATCAACCATTGCGGCGATGCTAGAACTTCTGGGGGCAGAAGAGGGAATGGAAGTGCTTGAGGTTGGAAGCGGCTCGGGGTATGTGCTCGCATTGCTCTCAAAAATAGTCGGGGAAAAAGGAAAGGTGCATGGAATCGAGATTTCCGAAAGCCTCGCGCAGAAATGCAAAAAGAACCTCGAAAAGGAAGGGGTGAAAAACGCCGAAGTGATTAAGGGTGATGGCTCCATGGGCTGGCCGAAAAAAATGGAATTTGACCGCGTGCTCTTTTCATGCGCATGCCCATACATCCCCAAAACCGTTTTCGACCAACTAAAGGAGGGCGGAAGAATAGTCGCCCCCGTTGGGGACGAGCACGCCCAGGTGCTTGAAATAATGGAAAAGCAAAAAGGCAGGCCCTTCAAGAAAAGCCACGAGGGCGGAATATTTGTGTTCGTGCCGCTCAAGGGCGAACACGGGTTCAAGTAAATTCACAAAAATTTTGTGTTCGTTTTTTTCACGGCAAAAAAAGCCCTCTTGGAACCTTTTGGCGATTTCACCTCGAATTTGCCCTCAAAAACACCAGAACCTGTCTTTTTTGCCTCCGAAACATGGTAGTCGGAAACAAATGATTTCACAAAACCGGTTTTTGGCGAAAGGAAAATTTCCTGGGCGGTTCCGGATTGCTCAATTGCGCCATTGTCCATCACAATTATTTGGTCGCTCAAAAAAAATGCCTCGTCCAAATCATGCGTCACGAGCACCATTGTAAGGCCGGTTGTTGCCCGAAGCTCCTTTAAAAAAACCTTCATTTTTTCCTTGAGCTGCGCGTCCAAACCGTTCATTGGCTCATCCAAAAGCAAAAGGTTAGGCTCGAACGCGATTGCACGCGCAATCGCAACCCTCTTCTTCTCCCCGCCGCTCAAAGAATTTACGTCGCGCCTTTCAAATCCGAAAAGGTGAACGATTTTGAGCGCGGCAAGGGATCTTGCTTCAATGTTTTTCATTTTCTTCATTTTGGGGCCGAATGCGACATTCTCAAAAACATTCAAATGGGAAAACAACGCGTCCCCCTGGAACACCAAGCCGACGTTGCGCCCCTCCGCTGGCAGCGAAGACACGTCCTTTTTTCCGAACCAAATCGTTCCGCGCGCACTTGGCTCGAGGCCCGCGATTATGCGCAAAAGCGTGCTCTTGCCACAGCCGCTTGGCCCCACAATCGAAGTGAAGCTTCCGGAAGGAAGTGATGCGGAAAAATCCCTTATTTTCCAATCGCCGAATTCAATTCCGAGTTTTTCAAGCCTAACTTCCATTCAAAACACCTTGGAGTCCCCTGCAAAATGCTCGATTGCATAAAACGCCAAAAAACTTGCGCCAACCAACAGCAAGCCCATGGCGCCTGCAGAAAATAACTCGTAATTTGTTATTAACCTGTACACATAAACAGGCATTGTCGCATAAACGCCGTCATAGAGAACCAAAACCAGGCCCAATTCCCCCAAAGAAATCGCAAAACCGAATGCAACAGAGGCAAGCAATGCCCCTTTTATCCTTGGCAGCTGGATTAGGCACAATGTTTGGAAAAGATTCGCGCCCAGGGTTCTTGCCGAATTGATTTCATTCACATCAACCCTATCGAGCGCATTTTTTGTGATGCGGTAGGCGAACGGAAACGCGAGGACCGCGTGCCCGATCCCTATTATCAGCACATTTCCGGAACCAAAGCCCAAAAAATAGCCAAAGCCAAGGGTGATTACGGACACGGCAATGGAAAAGGACGCTATCGCCGCCACCGCAAAGGATGTTGTTTGCCTAAGCGAGGCAAGCAGGCCAAGCAATGCCGCCAGAATTGACGCAAATAATGCAAGGCCAAGGCTCAGAATAATGGAGTCCACAGGGGTTGTCTCAAAGAGCGTGACATTCGAGGATGCAAAAATCTTCCCGAATGCATCCAGCGAAATTTCGCCTGTTTCCGGGGAAATGAACGCGAATATCAAGAGTGCGGCTATTGGAAGCAGCACTATCACGAGCACGAACGCGAGGAAAATTGTTTCGGCAAAACCGCGGGCGGAAAAAAGGTTCAATGCAACCACGGGCTCCGGATTTGAATCCGATGAAATATTCCCCTTTGAAAAATGGAAATAAATATATGCAAACGCAGAAAGCACGAGGAACTGGAAGAGCGCGAGCAAAGCGCCAACACCAAGGTTCAGATTGCGCAAAACCTGCCTGTAGACCTCCACCTCAAGGGTCGAGAATTGGATTCCACCAAGCGTGAGGACAACCGCGAAACTCATGAAGCAAAAAATGAACACAAGCGAAGCCGCGGCAATTATAGAAGGAAGCAATTGAGGAAGGGTTATTCGCAAAAAAACCTGAAGCGAATTTGCGCCAAGCGAGCGGGCACTGTCCTGCGGCAGCCTGCCAAGGCGCTCCCACGAGGATGAAACAAAGCGCATCACCAAAGGGAAATTATAGAAAACGTGCGCCGCAATTATGCCGAAAAAACCGTACAGGAACTTGAAACGAACTCCGAAAAAACCATCAAGGGTTGAATTCACCCAGCCGTTGTTGCCGAGAATTATCACGAAAGCGAGCACGACCAATATAGATGGAAAAACAAACGGGATGAGCGAAATCGCCTTTACAAATTTTTTTCCCGGAAAATCGCGCCGCGCGACAATGAATGCGGCGGGGATTCCTATAAGAAGGCTGAAAAATGTGGAAACACTTGCCTGGAAAAAGGAGTTCCAAACAAGCCCCTGCTTGTCCCAAAGGACGACCAAAAAATTGGAAAAAGAGTTCGCATCAAGCGAGACGGATTTTACGAGTATGAGCGCCAGCGGGTAAAAAAAGAAGAGAAAAAAAAAGGCCAGGAAAAAAATCTTGGCCCCTATCCAGAGACCATTATCTTTTCCCATTCCAAAATCCACTCTTCCTGCTTCTCTTCCACAAGCTCCGGGTCAAGCGAAAGCGTCTTCGATGGCTTCACAGCATAAAGCTCGAATTCCTCCGGCATTGCCACCTGGGAATTCGCCGGGAACATGTACTGGTTGGTTGGAATTTCTTTTTGGAAACCTTCCGTGAGCGAGAACTCTATGAACTGCTCTGCGAGCGCACGGTTCTTTGCACCCTTCACTATGCCCATGCCCTCGATTTGCACATAATGCCCTTCCCTAAAGATCGCTCCAACGAGGTTGGTTTTTCCCTCAGAGGCATAATACGGGGGCGAGGTCGCATAGGTGTGGTACACCGGGGCCTCTCCCGCCGCGAAGAGCCCCGCGCTCTCGTCCCATGAATCCGTAACAGCCAGGATGTTTGGGCGGAATTCGCGCCAAAAATCCTTGTATCCCGGGTCTCCATAAACAGCTATCGACCACAGCAGCAACCCAAGCCCCGGGGAGGAGGTCCTTGGATTTTGAATTGCCACCGAATCCCTTAACGAGGAATCCAATAAGCCGTCGAAGCTTGAGAAATCGGCGTCCACTTTTTCGTTGTCGTACATGAACGCGAAATAGCCATAGTCATAAGGGGTGAGATACCCTTTCCCGAACCTAAGTTCTTCGGGAACAACACCAATGTTGTTCGGGGTGAACTGCTCCAAAACATCCGCCCTCAAGGCCTGGGGAAGCATTGAATCATCAATTCCTATAGCAATGTCCGCCTTCGGGAAATCCTTTTCCAAAATAAGCGTAGTCAACACCTGGCCGGCATCGCCCTTTGCGAGCATTTTGACCTCGCAATTGCATTGCTCCTCGAACCTTGGAACAACCACAGGGCCAAGGCCATATTCCCCGACCATGGAATCATAAGTGTAAATCGTGAGAACCGGCTTTTCGGATTCAGGCTGTGTGCAGCCAAGCAACAAAAATGCCGCAGCAATCAAAACAATTATTTTTGCATCCAAAAAAGAAACACCTCAGTTGGAAACTGGGCGCAAGGCTTTAAAATCAGAACCATTTCCGGAAGTGCACACACAGCAACAATCCGTCTTTGAACGAAATTGAAACTTTTTTGTTTTTAAATTCATTTGAGATGCCCTTTCCCAAACCGAAATCCAAATCGAAATTATTCAGCTCATACTTGAACCCCTTCAAAGTGATACCCTTGGCATCTCCTTTTATGGGAAAAATTGAAATCGTTTCCCCTGGGTTTCCTTCGATTGAAAGTTTTTTCGGAAGGAGAAAAATCTCCTGGTTCTCGTGCACTATTTTTGCCTTTACGTTTTTCGGGAGCTGGTGCAAAGCAAAAATATTCGTGAGGCTCATGTCGGCACGGCTGCCCATTGCCCCCAAAATCACTATTTCCACGAACTTGTGCCTCACGCAGTACTGCAATGCGAGCTCGAGGTCAACGAACTCCTTTTCGCGCGGAAATTTCAGGGTTTCCACGCCGCGGAATTTTTTCAGCGCGGTTTTTGAAATAGAGTCCAAATCCCCTATAATCACGTTCGGCGCGAACTTGGTTTTCACGAGCTTGTTTGCGCCGCCGTCGACCGCGACAATGAAATCAGACGCGGAAATGTTCGCATAAAGGTGCTTTGTGTCCAGCGTTCCGTTGCACACCAAAACCGCTCGTTTCATAAGAAAAAGACTCTTGGCTCAAAGGGGTTAAATAAGGTTTTGTGGCAACAAGAAATCATGGCAATGGATTATGCACAGGCGAAAAAGTGGCTATATTCGCTTAAGCTCGTAATGAAAGGATACGACCTAAAAAACATGCAAAAACTCGTACAAGAATCCCGCCTTGACCTTGCAAAACTGCGCGCAATACACGTTTCCGGAAGCAACGGAAAAGGGAGCACCTGCGCCTTTGCCTCGCAAATACTCCAGGAAGCCGGGCACAAAACAGGGTTTTACTCTTCGCCCCACCTAATCGAGCCGACAGAGCGAATCAGGGTCAACGGCAAAAACATTCCCCGCAAAAGGTTCGCCGAACTCGCAAATTATTACAAAAACCTCATCGCAAAAAACAGGCTTGCCGCAAGTTACTTCGAGGCAACAACCGCAATGGCGTTCAAATACTTCATCGAGGAAAAAGTGGATTTTCTCGTGTGCGAAGTGGGGCTCGGGGGAAGGCTCGACGCAACAAACGTCCTGGATGCCCAGGTTGCAATCATCACGCGCATTTCAAAGGAGCACACCCAAACCCTTGGGAAAACAAACGCAAAAATCGCGCGGGAAAAATCCGGGATAATAAAAAGCGGCGCGATTGCAATTACCCCGCATGACAATGCTGGAAAATTTGAAATAAAAAAAAGGTGCAAAGAAATCGGGGCGACGCTGCTTGAAACCAATTGGAGCATCCAACAATCCGATTCCCACAGGCAAAAATTTTCCATTACAAAACCCGCAAAACTTGCAGGGTTGGAAATCAAAATGCTGGGAAAACACCAATGCGAAAACGCATCGCTTGCCGCAACCGCCGCAATGGCGCTCGCAAAAAAAGACCACGCACTTGCCGCAACCTCTGCAATAACACAGAGGCACATACGCGCCGGGCTCAAAAAGGCGTTCTGGAAAGGAAGGCTCGAAAAAATAAGAAATAAGCCCCTGGTGATACTAGATGCCGCGCACAACCCCAATGGATGGGACGTGCTCTTCCCATCGCTTCGGGTTTTCGGGAATAGGGATATGATTGTCGTGTTCGGGGCAATGAGCGACAAAGAAATCGAAAAAGTAAGACCGCACTTGAGGAAGGCCAAGAGGGTAATTCTCACAGTATCGAATTCTTTCCGCGCGGAAGAGCCGGAAAAACTTAGAAAGAGAATTGGATTTGGCGAAATAATTGTGCCCGAAAAAAAAGCCATTCACGATGCGATAAAGGGAGCGGGCAAAAACGATTTGGTGCTCGTAACCGGCTCGATTTACTTGGTCGGGAACGCGTACGGGAAAAAATACTAATTCCTAGCCTATTCACTTAAAAGTTTGAAAAATTCCTTTTTTCCCATCTGAAGGTCTTTCTTTATTATTTTGTTCAGCAAACTCTCGCCTATAGGTTCATTCCCATGGACAGGAATTGTAGCTTTTCTTCCATCAGGATGCACGAAACGAAAATGGCTTCCCTTAATCCTTGTTTGCTTAAAACCCAGGGTTTCAACTAACTTGACAAGTTTTCGGGCAGAAACAGGCTTCAAGGAGTTACACCTCTACGACCTGAACCCCGACAAAACTCGAACTGGAGGTTTTTCCTTCCTCTTTCTGCTCCTCCAAACAAAGCTCAATTACTTCCTTAATGCGTTCAAGCAATTCATCCATGGTCTTGGCCTGTGTGTGGCAGGCTTCCAGCTCTGGAACATCAGCAACAAGCCACCCATCGCCACCCTTCTCTATTACCACCGTAAAAGGCCTCTTAGCCCGATCCATAAAACAACCACCAAACAATATAGTGCAATAAACCTAATTTATTAGTTTTGGTCGCGCAAAATGAAGCATGCCAAAAAGAAAAATTGAATTATTTTTTACGTTTTTTCAATTTGGCGGCATCTTTGCGAAAACCCAATTCCATACGCTTGTGCCAAGCGGCTTCTTGGGCATGCTTTTTCCTATCAGGGTGAGAAGGAGGGAGAGATGCCCTAGTTTTATCTTCCAACGCCCTTTTTTCCCGGTGGCTCTGTGCATTAGCCAATGGAATATTGGAAATGTCCGCACCTAAGAATAAACTTGGGCTCTCAATTTTTTCTCTTGCCCTTATCTTGGCATTTTGAGCCCTTTCGGCGATTTTCACTAGCCTGGAAATCCTCTTAATATTCGGAGACATACAAACAACCAAAAGAACTTGGGTGCACATGCATATTTTAATTTATCCAAAAGGGGGGGTGGTCAAAACCACTGCCCGAGCGTTTTCTGCTTGGATTTCTCGTCGAGAATCTTCTCGAGCTTATCGAGCGAAGAACCCACCCTGTCCGCGGAAAAATCGTGCCGCGCGCACAAAAAATCCAAAATCTTGTCCCTATCGGGCCTGCCGAACTTCATCGAAAAATCATCCGAATACTTCGGCTTTGCAAAAATCTTTTCCACCTCGCGCCAATCAAACTCCGGAACATAAGAGGCTTTCTTAATTATCGCATCGAAAGAATCATTCTCCTGAACGAGCTTCAACGCGGTCTTGACGCCAATCTTCGGAAACTTGACGTTGAAATCCGTCCCAATCAAAATGCCAATCCAAATAAGCTTCTCCTGCGTGAGCGAATTTTCCGCCAAAAATTTTTCGAGCACTATTTTCTCGGGCTCAACATCCGCATACACATTTTTTCCCGGAATCTTTCTCTTGCCCGAAACCCCGATGTTCCTATACAAAACAGGGGCGCCGAACAAAAGCGCATCATAATCCTGGCTAACACACCCATTCACCCTTCCATTCAAAGCCATCATAGAAGCCTGCGCCTCGCCATCGCTCAAAGCCTGCACCACTGGAAGGCCCATCAGAGAAACAAGCTCCTTAGCATCATCAACCATTCCCGCCTCGAGCCTTAGCGCACGCGAACCAAATTTTCGCGCCTGCGCAAAATCCCCCGCCTTGAGAGCCTCCTCCTGCTTTTTGAACGCATCCGTGCGAATTGCCACCCGCTTTGCAATCGTATCCTTCTTCAACTCCTGCGCCGCCCCGTCAAAAACAAACACGGGCTTAACACCCCTCTCAAGAAGGCTAATTGTGCGGTAAAAAAGCCCCGTGAGATGCGAGGTCACGTTCCCATTCGAATCCATCAAGGGGGTTCCATCCTGGCCGCGGATGCTCGAGAGGAACTGGTAAATTATATTATACGAATCAAAGGCAAGCAGTTTCCCGTTCAAAGAATCAAGCGAAATTGCCTCACGAGGAACAATGTCCCCAATTGCCGTGCCCATGCAAACATAAGGAAACAAAAAACTGTTTAAAATGGCGTTCAAATGCGGGGTGATTTTAACCACAAAACATTTGAGACATATGTATCAATCTTGCCTCCTTAGCTTTTTAACACCTATTCAGCCAAAAATCCTTATGGTAAAAGCGCTTGGAAAGGGGGCTGAACTCCGGCTGGTTTTTGACGAAGCCGAGGCGTTAGAACTCGGGTTTGATTCGTCCAAAGAATACGCGCTTGTGAAGGCAAAGCAGGGCATTTGGATTTTAACCGAAGAGCAAAGGCAGCAAGCATTGGCAAAAAAAGAGCCTGAAATCGACGAAATGGAGCAAAAAATAATAGGGCTCTTGAACAAGCTCTCGCTAAGCGAGCGTGTCGAAGGAAGCTTCGAGGCAAAATTAAGCCCCGAAGGAAAAAAGAAGCTCGAGGAAATGGTTGGCACGGGAAAAATCGAAAAATTCAAGCTCAACGAATCCTACAAAAAAGCCGTGTACCAGGTGCCGGAAAAAAAACTCAACTTCGAAAACACCGAAAAGCCATTCCATGAATTCACGCTCGAAGACGACGGCTTTGTTGTCGTGAAAAACGAGCAGAGGGCAAAGGCGCTAAGCGACCAATACAAAGACAGAATCAAGGACGGCGAAATAAAGGGCACGCGCGCATTCACCGGCGAATTTTACATCGCAAACTCAGAACTTTTGGAGGCCGCACAGCAAAAAACCCTAAGGGAATTGAAGGAAAAAAAACACGCAGGGCTCACACTGCTTGCAGGCGCCACCCACCTAACACCCACACTAATCAGGATTGCAATAGAATTCCTAAAAGAGGAAGGCCAGGTAATAGAAAAAAAGAAGGACGATTACCAATACATTGAGTGAATGACATGCTGCTTTTGATGCCGATACTTTCAGAGGGGGAAAACGACGAGGCATTCCTCGAACAGGCGTTAAAAGGCGCCAACAACGTGATACTGCTCATCGTGGTGGACGCACACACGAACGAGGAATTCGGATTTGCGACAAGCCACATCCAAAAGGCGCGAACCATCCTAGAGCAGGTCAAAGCCAACATCGGAAAAAAACGAAAGCACTCCGAGGACCTGCTTGAATGGGGGGACACGCAAAACAAGGTCCTCAACGTCGCGCTGCTAAGAAAGGTCGACAAAGTTGTCCTGAGAAAGCAGGAAAACCATTACTTTGAGGAACTCGTGAAAAAACTCAGGGCGGAAAACCTGGAGGTAGAAGTAATTTGAGCGAAATAGAATACTCCGACTGGCAAAAACTCGACATACGCATAGGAACCGTCATCGAGGCAAAAAAGGCACAGAACGCAGACAAGCTTATTGTGCTCCAAATAGATTTTGGGGAAGAAAAAAAGCAGGTCGTCACCGCAATGGCGGAATTTTTCGACGCAAACTATTTTGTGGGAAAGCAAATCCCCGTAATTGTGAACCTAAAGCCGCGGACCATGAGAGGCCTTGAAAGCGCGGGCATGATAGTTTCCGCCGAAGCAGACGGAAAACCAGTGCTATTGCACCCAGAAAATAAAATAGCGAACGGAAGCAAGGTCGAGTGAATTAACCGTACACGATTTTTTTGGCGTCCGCAAGATTCGCCTTGGCCGCCTTCTGATGCTCCTTAAGCAAGGGCACGAAAAAATCGATTGCGAACTGCTTTAACTCGGACGCAAGCATTTTTCCGGAAGAAAAATCCTGCGCAATTCTTTCAAGTTCTTTGGTGTTCGGGTAATGGAACCTTAGCATCTCATAAACCAAATCAACCTCGAGGGTCCCGCCCTTCTCGCGGTGCT
>JANLHD010000015.1 GCA_024653865.1 archaeon
GGTTTTTGTGTGCGGGGCGCTCTGTGCCGCGTCCACGACAAACAATGCCCCCGCGTCCCTTGCTATTTCGCCGATTTTTTTTACGGGGGTAAGTGTGCCGAGAATGTTGGACGCTGAGGTTGTTGCAATTATTTTTGTCCTCCGCGTTGTTTTTGACTGCAAATCGGACATGTCGAGTTCCCCGCTTGGTGTCACGGCCGCGAATTTGAGCGTGGCCTTTTTTCTTTTCGCGAGCTCCTGCCACGGCACGATGTTCGCATGATGCTCGAGTTCGGTCAAAAGGATTTCATCCCCTTTTGCAATTTCACCGCCCAGCGAGTACGCCAAAAGATTGAGGCTCTCCGTCGCATTCTTTGTGAAGATGATTTCCTCCATCCCTTGTGCGTTCACGAACTTCGCGGTTTTTTCGTGCGCCTCTTCGTAGGCGTTTGTTGCCTTCTGGCTGAGGAAGTTTATTCCCCTGTGGACATTCGCGTTCCCGAACTCATAGTGCCGTGTTATTGCGTCAATGACCTGCCTTGGCTTTTGTGTCGTGGCCGCATTGTCGAGGTACGCTAGTTTTTTTCCGCCGATTGCCGTTTTTAGTATGGGGAAGTCACGCCTGATTTTGTTCGTGTCCATAATTGTAAAAAAACCTGCGAGGTTGCCTTAAATCCTGGCGTCTATTTCCTCAAAAAGCGCCTTTCTAAGGGCGTTTGGCATTTCATAAGCCAGGCTTTCAAGAAAGCCCTTTACCACGAGTTTTTTCGCCTCATTGCCCGCAATTCCGCGTGATTGAAGATAAAAGATTTCCTCATCCTCGATTCTTGCGACGGTTGCGCTATGGGTTGCCTTGACGTCGTCGGTTTTGATTTCGAGGCCGGGGATTTGGTTGCTGCTTGCCTTTTCGTCAAGCAGCATCGAGTGGCATTCGAGCAATGCGTTGGTTTTGTCCGCGCCCTCCTCTATTAGTATCATCCCGTCGAAAACGTTGGAGCTTGCGTCCCCTAGCACGGACTTGAAGATGGTGTGGCTAAAGGAATCTCGGGTTTTGTGGAGTGCGGTAAAATGCATGTCAAATTTCTGCGCGCCGTCCAGAAGCTGTATCACGTAGTCGCGTGCCTCGCTTCCCTGGCCTTTTAGTATGTTGATGTTGTCGGTGCGCACGAAATTCCCGCCATTCCACGTGTTTGCGTTCCAGAGTTTTGCGTCGCGTTCAAGTATGTTCTGCTGGCAAACAATTGCGTTTTCCTTGAATGAATTTATTTTTGCGTGTGAGAGTGTCGCGCCCTCCTTTAGGTAAACCGTCTGTGAGAGAAGCGCGTTTTGGCCCGACGAGATTTTTTCAAGCAAATTCGCCCTGACTCCTTTTTCAACAACGATTACGCATTTTGCGCAGGCGCCGTTTGGAAGGCTTGCCTCTATTGTTGCGGGTTCATCGTTGTCCTTTGAGATGAACACAGCGAACCCGGAATTGAAGTTCGCGTTTATGAATGCGCCAAATTGGTCCTGCGGGGTTTTTTCCATGGAAAATACATTCGCTAGTTCCTTCGAATGTTTTGAGAGCGCCTCGCTAATTGGCATGGCGAGAACCCCGTTGCCCCTTGTGGCAAAGGAGATTTCTGTTTTGCTTGCTGTGAGAACGGAGTCGAGTTTTTTTATGTCGGTGTATTTGCTTTTTTTCACTGGTTTTGCGTCAAAAATTGCG
>JANLHD010000119.1 GCA_024653865.1 archaeon
GCAAGAGAATTGCGATCTCCAGAAGGCGGTTCTGGAGGGTCTGAAAAACCAGCAGGGAAAGGAAGACACCTTGATGAAACCCAGTTAGAACCGCGTTTGCCGTCATTTACTTCGGGCGAAGCCGAGATTAATCGCCGCAAATGGAAAACGCTCCAAGATATCCAAGATTTAATCGCAACCGGCTCAAATTCCGGGCGTTTTGGTGCCGAAAAATCTCTTTCTCCTGAGGCAAGGGCTCAATTTCAGGCACATATGGAGTATTTTAAAAGTGAGAAAGGTTATAGATTTTTAAAAGAACGAGTAACAGCCCTTGAAGCGCGCGGTTTTGAGGGAGAACAATCCAAGATTGATAGGATGAAGCAGTTCTTAAGCATCCATTTTCAGAGATAAATTTTCATTTATTTCCCTTCCCCCTTCTCTTCTCTCCCTTCCAATTGATTAGGGGCTTTATTTGGCAAACAATTTTCACGCTTTTCTTCTGCGCATCCATCACGTCAAAAATGTCCTTGTAAGCCATTGGCGCCTCATCAATGGTCCCTTCCGAAACAGTTCCCTTGATTCCCTTCATTGTTTCGCGGAACTGTTCCATAGTAAATTCTTTTTGCGCCTGCGTGCGCGAGTACTTCCGTCCCGCGCCGTGCGAAGAACTTTCCAAAAAATCCTTGTTCCCAAGGCCTTCAACCAAAAACGAGCCGTCGCGCATGTTTCCAGGAATAACCCCCCTTTCCCCTTTTTTCGCGGGCGTCGCGCCTTTTCTGTGGATGAACAAATCACCCTCCGGGTCTGGAACCGCGTGGTTGTGGTTCTTGTTCACCCAAAGCTCCCACTCGATTTTCTTTTTGAGGACCTCTTCTAGCGCCTCAATTACTTTGCGGCCCATTTCCATCCTGTTCAAAAGCGCAAACCCCAATCCGAATTCTAAGATGTTCAGGTACTCTTTTCCGTTCTCGCTGTCCTTGTGCAAGGGAAAAGTTTGCTCGAATTCCTTCTCCTTTCCAGCGCTCTTTTTCATGTAAAATTCCGCGACTTTATAGCCAACTCCGCGAGAGCCCGAGTGAATCACAATCCACGCTTTTCCATCCTCTGAGTAGCCGATTTCTATGAAGTGGTTTCCGGCGCCCAAGGACCCAAGGTGCCTTTTTGCCTTGCCCTCGAGGAACTGCACGATTTCTTTTTTGTGCGGCGATTTTTTGAATTTTTCGAGCAATTTTTCGTAGCCTTCCCTTCCCTCTTTGGTGATGCTTTTTGGCTCGCTTGTTTCGCCAACGCCCATTGGGACCTTGCCTTTAACCGCCTTGAAAATTTCTGTTTCGTGCGCCCTGATTTTTTCCACGAGGCTTCCCTTGAGCTCGATTGCAATGACCCCGCACCCGATGTCATATCCCACCCACGAGGGGACAACGTAATCTTTGGTGACCAGAACCGCGCCAATTGGCGCCACATACCCCGAGTGCGCATCGGGCATTAGCGCCGCCTTTTCGACAAACTCCTGGTTGCAGCAGTGCGCGAATTGCGAGAGCGTCGCCTCATCGGGGTCGAGCGCGAAGTTGTTGATAATTTTTTTCATAAGAAATAGTTTTTGTGTGGAAGTTCTTTAAAACAAAAAACCCCAAAAATATTATGTAGCAGAAATAGTTATTTTTGTTCCTTGAGCTCGATTTCGATGTGCACGTTCTCGGGAATCTCGACCCTCATAATCCTTCTCAAAGTCGTCTCAT
Source organism: archaeon (assembly GCA_024653865.1). Lineage (GTDB taxonomy): Archaea > Iainarchaeota > Iainarchaeia > Iainarchaeales > Iainarchaeaceae > UBA493. The sequence goes on from JANLHD010000119.1 coordinate 1,719, forward strand.
CGGCCTGAATATCTATGATGCGCTTGTGGATTCTCATTTGCCACTTTTCGTAGGATTCGGTTCCGCCCCCGCACGGGCTCTTTCTCGTGGGCACAACCATCTTTCTAGTTGGAAGCGGGATTATTCCGGAGTGTTTTGCCCCGGTTCTTTTTGCGACGTCTTTTACGCGCTCGCATATGTCATTTAGAACCGTGTAATCGGGCGAAGTAAGTTTCAACCTTGCTGTTTGCATCCAAAACCAACTCTATAAGAATAACATTAACCCCTAGGAAAGGGTTAAAAAAGAAAGCCTGTGGCGCCAAAGAATTTTACTTTGGCGTCACCGACAGGATGATTCCTGCCGCAACTGTTTGGCCCATGTCCCTGATTGCGAACCTGCCAAGCTGCGGGAATTTCTTGTACTCTTCCACGCAGACGGGCTTTAGCGGAACAATCTTTACAATTGCCGCATCTCCGGTCTTGAGGAACTTGGGGTTCTCTTCCTTAACTCCCCCGGTTTTGGGGTCGAGCTTTTTTTGTATCTCTGTTATTGTACAGCTAAGTTGCGCCGTGTGCATGTGGAACACTGGCGTGTAGCCCACCGGTATTGCGGTCGGGTGCGAGAGCACGACGATTTGCGCGGTGAAATCCTTTGCCACTGTTGGCGGATTGCTCACGTGGCCAACAACGTCTCCCCTTGCAATGTCCTTCTTTTCAAGTCCGCGGACGTTGAACCCGACGTTGTCGCCCGGCTCCGCGCTCGGAAGCTGTTCGTGGTGTGCCTCGACACTCTTTACCTCTCCTTGCTTTCCGGAGGGCATGACTATAATCTTGTCGCCGGGCTTTAGAATTCCCGTCTCAACCCTTCCCACCGGCACTGTTCCAACACCTTTGATGTTGTAAACATCCTGGATGGGCAGCCTTAGCGGCTTGTCAACCGGCTTTGCGGGCGCGGTCATGTCATCGAGCGTTGCAACAAGCGTGTTGCCCTTGTACCAGCTCATTTTTCCCGCGGTCTTTGCGACGTTTTCGCCTTCCCATGCGGAAATTGGAACGAACTTGATCTGGTCGTCCTTGTAGCCGATGCCTTTTAGCATCTTTGTCATTACATCCTTGACCTCGTTGAACTTGGCCTCGGCGTAGGCTACTTCATCCATCTTGTTGATTGCAACAATGAGGTTCTTTAGTCCCATGACCTGTGCGAGGAACGCGTGTTCCTTGGTCTGCGGCTGCGGGCCTTCTTTGCACGCAACAACGAGAACCCCGGCATCTGCCTGTGAGGTTCCTGTAATCATGTTCTTTACAAAGTCCCTGTGGCCCGGAGCGTCAATTATTGTGAAGCTGTTTTTCTTGCCCTCGAACTTCTTGTAAGCAACATCGATTGTGACTCCCCTTTCCCTTTCTTCCTTGAGGTTGTCCATCGCGTATGCAAATGCGAATGTTCCTTTTCCCTTTGCCTCAGCTTCCTGCTGAAGTTTCCTGTACTCCTGCTCGGAGAGAGCTCCGGTATCGTAGAGCAGCCTTCCGACTGTTGTCGACTTACCGTGATCGACGTGTCCTATGAACACCAAGTTAAGATGCGGCTTGTTTGCCATTTTCCAATACACCTCCAAAAATAACCAACAAAAAATACTCTAAAAGGCGCGTAAAACTACCGTTTAAAGGCTAACATACTACTAATAAAAAAGATTTAAAAAGCCATGCCTGAACTTTTCGAGTTTTTGATGCCAAAACCCGTGTTTTTGCCCTGTTTAACCCTTCCGTGCCACAATGAACAATGCAGCAAACGCGACAAAAATCACAAATGCAAAAGGCAGTTCGGGAACCTGCGTAACCCTCTCATCCGCCAGCCGTATTACCACAAAATCACTCGGCACATCATCAACCGTGGTTCCGCCGACTGCGGTTATTTTCGCATAAAAAGTGTAGGTTCCCCTTGTCCTTAAATATTCGCCGTCGGCATCGGTTTCATCCGTCGCAAAAGTGATTTCTTCACTTCCTCCTCCTGGAATTGTGAGGGTTTGGGGGGCTATTGGATTGGCATCGGCAGGCCTGCTTTCCTTAACTGCGGTAATTGTCACTGTAATTGGCTCCGCTGTTGGATTTGTAACCGTTGCCCTGATGAGCGCGTTGTCCGTTCCGATTATGAATTCCTTTATGGTTTTGTCAAAATTTTCAGGGTTCTCTTTGCTTGAGGTAACCGTGACCTTCAATGGCCCGGTTGTCGGGGGCGCTGATGTGACCTCAATATCCGCATTGCATGTTTGCCCTCCAATTTCTGCGGTGATGGTTCCGGTGCCGGCGGAATTCGCAGTAAATTCTATGCTTGTGGCCTGCTCGTTGCTCGTGGTGAAGGGCGCGCTTGGGCTGCTTGACCAGATTGTCGGCGAAGGGCACCCGATTTCTTGTTCGGGGATTTGATCATCAAGGCAAACAACATTAACCTGCCCCGATTCCCCAATTTCATAGGAGGGGGAATTGGGAGTTGCTTCGCATCTTGCAAACGAGGGGGGAGTTGCGCCGCTTGTGACGTTGATATTTTTTTGGCAGGTGACTCCCGAGGCTACCGTAGCTTGAACTGTTGCATTTCCTTGGGAAAT
>JANLHD010000122.1 GCA_024653865.1 archaeon
GAACGATTGCGGGAACGCCTTCCTCTATTAGCGCTATGCTCCCGTGCTTTAATTCCCCTCCGGGAAAACCTTCGGCGTGGATGTAGGAGACCTCCTTTATTTTGAGCGCGCCCTCAATCGCGCTTGGGTATGCAAGGTCCCTTCCTATAAGGAAAAAGTCCTTTGCGCCCGAAAGTTTTTTCGCGAGCTCTTTTGCGATTGGCTGCGAGTATTCCAAAACGTGGCGCGATTTTTCTGCGGCGGCTTTCACGATTTTTTTGCCCTCATCCATGCGCCCCGCAACGGAGTAGCAAAGAAGGGTTAAAAGCGCAAGTTGGGAGGTGTATGTTTTTGTGGAGAGCACGCAAATTTCCGGCCCCGAGTTCATGAGCAGGCTCTCGTCGCTGTGGCGCATGAGGGTGGAGTCCATTACATTCACAATGGAAACGACTTTTGAGCCTTTTGACCTCGCGGCCTTTACCGCATCGAGCACGTCCGCGGTTTCGCCGCTTTGTGAAACCGCAATGATAAGGGTTTCGGGCTTCAAAAAGTCCTCGTAGTTGCGAAACTCAGATGCGATTACCGTGTTGACGTGCATTTTTGCCACGCTGCTGAAGAGGTATGAGGCGGTGATGCACGAGTGGTAACTGGTGCCGCAACCCACAAAGAACACGCCTTTCGCGTCCTTTATCATTTGGGTTATTTTTTCCAGTTTTTCGGCGTCCTGCTCGCCCGCGCGCTGGATTGTTTGGGGCTGTTCGTTGATTTCCTTTAGCATGAAATATTCATACTCGCCTTTCTCCGCCTGCTCAGCCGTCCACGCTATTTCCTTGATGACAGGTTCAACCACGCCTCCCGTGGCGAGGTCGGTTATTGTTACATCCTTTCCTAGCACGGCGAGTTCGTTGTCCTTGAGGTAAATGACCTTTTTGGTGTACTGGAGGAATGCCGAGACGTCGCTTGCCGCAAAAAACTCGTGATCCCCCACTCCAATTACAAGGGGCGAGCCGTTGCGCGCACAAACCATTTCGAAGGACTTATTGTGCATGCAAACTATTGCGTAGCTTCCGTCGAGCATCGAAATGGTTTTTTTCACGGCTTGCGTAAAATTTTTTGTGTCGGAATAATTGTATTGAATGAGATTCACAATGACCTCGGAATCGGTTTGGGAGTAAAATGTGAAGCCTTTTTGCTCGAGGTCCTTTTTGAGCCTCACGTAATTTTCGACTATGCCGTTGTGGGCTATTATGAATTCGCCGTCGTTGCTTTTGTGTGGGTGCGCATTTTCCTTTGTTACCTTTCCGTGGGTTGCCCAGCGGGTGTGCGCGATTGCGGCGTAGGAATTGTGGTTTAAGGTTCCCCTCTCGGGAATTTTTATCCTGCCGACCTCCCTAATTGTTTCAAGGTGGTCGCAGTTTTTGAAGGAAATTCCCCAGGAATCATAGCCCCTGTATTCGAGGCGCTTTAGGCCTGCAATTGCCTTAAAGGGCGCATTATTGTTGCTTATGACCCCGATGATGCCGCACATAGAACATAGATAATTGCCAAAAAGTATTATAAAGGAAAAAGATACCAGTATTATAAAAGAATTCATACCAATATTACTTTATTGAAGGTGGTTGTTTTGGATAAGGTTGTGCTCGAAAGAAACGGGATTAGGACCATGGTGCCCGCAAGGGTAGTGGAAAGCCCAGCGCAGTTGCGCCCACTTCTAAACCCGGAGTGCTATAAAATTTTTGAGAGATTAAGTCAGGGCTCCTCGTATCCTGCGCAGCTTGCGAAGGAACTTGGCATCAACGAGCAAAAGGCGTATTATTTTGTGAAGCAGCTTTTGGCAGCGGGGCTAATTGTTCCTGAAAGAACGGAAGACAAAAACGGCGCGGTCGCCAAGTATTATTTTGCCCCGCATGATTCATTTGCGATAGTGCCCAAGGGCGCGGGAAAATCCGAAAAAATGCTCCGGCAATCAAACCCCGAACTCGAGGGCGAGGCAGCGAATTATCTCAAGGAGTTCACAAAGAACGGGCTTTTGTCCGCAAAAATAGTGGTTGGTTCTCCCGACCCGCACGGGCCGTATAAGGCAAGGGCAAAGGACGGCCACCTTGCGGGAGAACTCTCGGTGTTTTTGGGGGCGAATTGTTCGGGCTTCGAGCTTCCGCTGGTGTTTTTGGACACAATGGTAAAGGACCTCTCGAAGGAAAATTCAAATTTAATAATTCTGGGGGGCCCGGTGACCAACAAGCTTGCGGAACAGCTAAATTCGCACCTGCCGATTAGGTTTGAATCCGGCGCGGGAAATTGGGCGATTTGTTCAAAGCCATCGGGAAAGGAATACCTCGAGGACTCCGTGGGGGTAATCGAAAAGATTCCGCACCCGTTCTTTAAGGGAAAGTGGATTCTTCTGCTTGCGGGAAAGAGAAACACCGGGACAATTGCATGCATACTTGCGCTTGCAAAAAAAACCGCCCAAACCGTAAAGCCGAACCTGCATGATCCTTCGGTGTATGCGCATGTGGTCGAGGGCTTTGATTTGGACGGCGACGGCCTTGTGGACGAGGCCGAGTTCCGGGAATAGGATTTTATAGCAGGAAGAACTTTTCATTTAGATGGCGATTGTTTTCACGAATCGGGCGTCCAAGAGGCGCGAGCGCTTTAACTTTATGATTGCCGGAGACCCAAATAAGTGGCCAAGCGAAGAGGCATACAGGGAATATGTGGCAAACACCAGGGACAGGCTTGCGGCAACGCAAAGAAACGGCAAAAAAAAATTTCCCAACCTCGATGCGTACCTTGCCAATGGAGGGGAAAGGGCGGTGCACAAGCCAACCCTTACAGTCAAGGAAGTTATGGCGGCAAGGCATGAACTAAGAAGATACGCAAGAGGAAGGGAAGCCGGAAAAAAGAATTAATAACAAGTGCTTCGTTAGTGTGTGTTCCAAATGAAAATCGAGCTTAGCAATTTCACCGGCCAGCCATGCAAATCAAGAATGGCATACGAGTTTCTCCCGAACAAAGAGTACTCACTGAACCTTGAAAAAACCGCGAATGCGTTAAGGGAACAGGAAGTTTTCATCGAGCTTGAATCCGATTACCTTTTGATGCTCAAAATGCAAGGGCATGACATCTCGCTGTTTCGGAGCGGCAAGATTATTGTGAAGGCAATCAATGACAAGGAAAAGGCAAGAAATATTGCCCAAAACCTGGTTAAAAAACTGGGTTAAAAAGAAAAAGAAAAAGGGCCCAAGAGCCCCTCTTCCTAATTATATCGCATTGACTTGGGCTGAAGCCATGTTCTTTATGGCCTTTACCGCCACTATGAGCGCTGCCGGGGCAACGAACACTGCGACGTTCTCCACGATGCCAACCAGAACTGAGCCCAAAGGCGACAATACCTGGTCGATTATCTGGAGTCCACCCGCTGTTCCTGCGAGGGCTATCAAAGCAATTGCCGCAATCAAGAACTCGTTTATTTGCTTGTCCTTGATGTTTAGGAATCCGACTATTGCGCCCAAAATAATTAGGAGCAAGGGGATGTATGCTTCAATGCCACTCAACAAGCCTGCCTGGCCAAGGCCTGACAGAACACCTGCAATAAGGGCTATTACTATGCCGATTATGAACGCATAGCTTCCCACTTGTTGCTGTGATGCCATGTTGGGTAACACCTCCTTGGAAACCACTATTGCTGCACGGTATAAAAAAGTAACTGAAAAACAGGGGCAAAATTAAGGCAATCGTTGAAAAAAACACCCTTATTTCGTTGTTAATCAATTGCCTATTTGGCGGTTGACGATATGATTATATGACGTAAAAACACAAAGTATTGAAAACTAAAAGGAAAAGGAGGTGAAAAAGAAAATGGTTGACATTGCAGGCGCAATAAAAAAACCCTTTGACGACCTCAAGACCGCGGGAATAGGAATAATCCTAGGGCTAATTCCGCTCGTGAATCTTTTGGTGGTTGGCTACGGGGTAAACGTTGCAAGAAGAACCGTTGCGAAGGACAACAAGCTCCCCGCATGGAGCTTTGATTCGCTCTTGCAGTACCTAAAGGACGCAATCTTCGCAATAATCATATACATAATTTACATGATTCCGGCGGGAATTGCATTCGCAATCGGGCTTGGGCTCGCAATCGGAACGCTTTTGCCGGCAATTCTTAGCGGCAACACTGGCGCCATAGTGGGCGGCATCGCGGGGGCATTTGCTGCAGGCGGAGTCTTTGCACTGCTCGCAGGGCTATTGGTTGTAATCGGCGAAGTAATGGCGTCTATTGGAATAATCTTTTATGCAAAAGAAAATTCCCTTGGCGCGGCATTCAACTTCGGCGCAATAATCAAGAAAATCCTCACGGCACAGTACATCATCGCAATAATAGTTTTGGTGGTTTACTGGATAGTGCTTGGCATAATTGCGACAGTCCTCTCGATAATACCTGTGGTCGGGTCACTTTTGGGCGTAGGCCTTGCGGTGTACGCGGCAACGGTAACGGGAATGACGCTCTTTGCGCAGGTTTTCAACGAAACGCCCTGAATCGGGGCGTTTCAACCTTTCTTTTTTTTAGGCTACTTTTTTAACCCTAATTCAGCAGAATCTTGTTAACTGCAGGGATGGCAGAGCCTGGTCTAATGCGCTCGCCTCGAGAGCGAGTTCCCGAAAGGGAGCGAGGGTTCGAATCCCTCTCCCTGCGTCCGAGTTTCGGCTCGGAAGAGCGACGGTCATCCCGTTTCCAACGGGATAAGCCTGCAGTTGCAATGCGCGGGAGGCCGTGCGGTTTTGCATCAGCTTTTTCACACGCGAGAAAAAAAATTAAAAAAAAGAGTTGCGGGAAATAATATTTCCCGCCTGATTCGATTTAGTCCTTTGCTACTTGTTTTATGGCTTTAAGGCCGACTATGAGAGCCGCCGGGGCCACAAAGACTGCGACGTTCTGCACTACTCCGACTAGGATACTTCCTATTGGGGAAGCTACCTGGTCAATGAGTGCCAGTCCGCCAGCAGAGCCTGCAAGGGAAAGCAACGCGACTGCCGCCACAAGGAATGTTACAACTTCCTTGTCGGTTATATTCATGAAGCCCACGATTGCGCCTAGAACGACGAGCAAGAGCGGAATCCAGCCTGCGATTGATGCAGGAAGAAATCCTGTTGCGAGTCCTCCCAATATGGCGATAATCGCGCCTCCCATGAACGCGTATCCTCCAAGTTCTGAGTTACCCATTAAGATTACACCCCCTTGAGTTCAATTATTGTCGAAGTATTTAAAAACATTCATGCAAGGCACGCAAACCAAACGCTCTTAAATTCTGTCGGCTTATTTTAATCATGGATTTGTGGTTCGCAGATTTTGTAAAGAACCGCGACATTGACGGCCTTTTGAAAAGAAAAATCACTGCCGAAAATGCGGCAAAATTCTTTTTCGTTGCAATGATAGCATTGCAAATAATAAGCGCTCTCGTGGAACTTGTTGCCGCGGCTATAGGGAGCTCTGTTTACGCAGTGGCCTTTGATGCAATGAATGTAATCACGGCCGGGCTTGATTTCGGGTTGTTCATAATAATGGTGCCACTCGTGCTCGCAATCATATTCGCGCTAATGGTGATGTACACGGGGCTGCAGTACCTCGCATCATCGCTTCTGGGCGGGAAAATGGATTTTAGGGAATTGTTCGCGAACATGCTCTACATTTTTACTTCGGTGAACGTGGTGTTCTGGGCGCTAATGCTCCCTTTCACCTTTGTCGCGCAAATAATACAGGAAGGCCACCTCGAAGAAATTGCTTCGGCGGCAATGGATGGGCGTGCGATTGATTACTTTGCGTCCGCGGACCTCACGGCCCTCTTCGCATTGTCGCTCGTGATTTTTGTGCTCGCTCTGATGCAACTGGGCTTGCTTGTTTTCCTGCAGGCAAAAGCCATTTCAAAAATGGCGAAGCTTTCCTTTGCAAGGGCAATTGTTGCGGTAATTGCACCCGCAATGGTACTGGCTTTGGGATTGGTGCTCATTATTTTGATTCTCGGGCTTGCGGTGGGCGCCTAAAAATTTACAGCAACCCGAGTTTTTTCAATTCAAAATCGAGTTGGCGCGCGTCCTTGAAAACAATTGTCTTGTACCCGAGCAATGCCGCGGCGAGGCAATTGCGCGAAGAATCGTCTATTAGGAGGCATTCACTTGGCTTTAGCGAAGTTGCCTCTGAAAATTTTTTGAAAAATGACGGAAAGGGCTTCATAGAGTTCACCTCGTGCGAGAGGAAAAGGCCGTCAAAGCCCTTGTAGAGCCCCTGCTTGCGATAGGATTTTCCCTGGAGAAAATTCGTGTTCGAGAGAACAAAAACCTTGCACTTTTTTGCGGCGTCATCCCTTATCGCAAAAACCTTGTCGTCGCGTGCAAGGCGCTGTTCGTAGCGCGCCTCCACTATGCGCAAATACTCTTGGCTGGAAATTCCCGCAAAAACGCGGCTCCAGAACTCAAAAGGCGACATGAATCCCTGCTGGAAACTCCACAGGTTTGAATAATAATTTGTTTTTGCTATCCACTCGCCCGTGCCGAGTTTTTGGCAGCCCGTGGCGAGGATTTCGTTTTCTATCGGTTCGACAAAAACCCCGTTGAAGTCGAAGAGAATCGCCTTAATCAAAAACCAAAACCCCAAAGTGTGCTGCCTGAATATGCCAGTTAAATTGATTAATACAGAAAACGTTAAAAATAACTAATAACCAAAAGGTTTGTGGTGAGCCGGGATGGCAAGGAAAAAAACCGACAAGATTGAAAAGATTGAAAAGCCGCCCGTGAAGGAGGAGGACGACGAGTACCAGTTCGAGGACCTAATGGAAGAGGTCGAGGACACGGGAAAGGACGTCGAGGAAATTAAGGAAGACGTCGATGAAATCCGCGGTGACGTCGAGGAAATAGCAAAGAGCCAAAAATCAATCCTCAAAAAAATCTCGCAGATTCCAAGCGAGTTCAACGCAAACGACGTTGCGCAGCAAATAGTGGGCGCAATAATCCTTTCGAGCCCGCTTGCGGTGACCGAGGAGGTCTGGCAGCTCGCGAACCATTTGGACCCCGCAAGGCTCGCGGTCATTATAGGAATCACGCTTTTGTTTGATATTTTGCTCATTTACTTCACCGCTTACAGGAAGGAAAAAGAAATCAGGTTCTTCAATTTGGTGCCCGCAAGGCTGGTTTCCATGATTTTTGTTTCATACGCCACGGCGACAATAATGCTCTACGTGTTCGGCGTAATCGGCTACGAAATCTTGGACCCCGCCTGGGCCATTCGGCTCGTGATATTCGTGGGCCTCTTTGCGAATGTGGGCGCCGGCACGGCGGACATAATCAAGTGAGCAGTTTTTTTAGACTGCAATTATTCACAAGTCCGCCTTTGCGCAAGTCCTACCGCTCCCGCAGGGAGTCCCCCACAGGGGGAAGGTGGACACCTCTGGACGCGGAGGTTTGTGCGTTGCGCCACTTGTCGACTTCCGAGAAGGGGCCTGCGAGGATTATTTTTCCGCCAAAAAAGCGCGTTTTTGTGGCGGATGAATAAAGCGACACAACAGAGCCTTTGAAGAGCGCCTGGTTTTGCGAAACAAAAATGAGAAAACCGGAAACGTCGGATTTTTGTATCGCAAAGGAATTGTTGCGTGCAATGCGCGTGCGCGCGTTGAACTTTTGCGCCGCGGCCTCGATGAACTCGCGCGAGGGGGATTCCACCGTGAACTCCGATTCTGGAAATGTAAGCAAAAGCGAGCCCAAAATCTTGGCCGATTCCTCGGATGCGTCGCGCGCGTGCTTGTCATTGAAGTCGAGTTCCTTTAGGGAGCCAATTTGCTCGGCAAAAACTTTCTGCAAATATTTCATGTGGCTGATTTTGGATTCGAGGTTTTTACCCATTCTCTCAAGGTCGGAAACGGAAAAATCAAGCGAGCTTTTGGAGGTCTTGAGGAGGTCGCGGTCCTGGCGCGAGCGCTCAATCAATACCTGCAGCTTTGACACCACGTTCGCCACTTCGCCTTCGGGTTCGCGCTGTTTCATGGTTTCGTTTAGCGAAATCACGAGCTTGTTTTTTATTTCGGAATAAATCTCGGATTCGCCCTTCTCTAGAATATAATATCGATTGCCCTTGCGCGCGAGAAAGCCGAAGGTGGAGAGGTCCTTTAGGGAGCGCGAGAGCGCGGCCCTTGCCGAATTCACGTTCGAGTACGAGGAAGCGAACTTGTTGAGAAGGGAATTGTAATCGATGCCGTTGTTTTGCTTTACAATGAGGAGGATGGCGTTTTTTGTCGTCACTAAGTGCTTAACAAATAAAAGAATTTTAAAAGGATGTTAATTTTGGGCTTTTGAGCACTTTGCCTAATTAAAAAGAGGAATTTTAATAAGGGATTCAACATAATTTGAACAATTAATACTTTATGGATGGTGATTTGAATTGAAAAAATTGATGGCAGGTATATTGCTCCTCATGCTAGTAGGGAATGTGGCGGCAATTGAAACAGCGGGAATTACGAGCGAGGAATACGTCGAGGCACAAAATTCCCTTGATTTAAGTGGTGCGGAAAAACAACAGGTGACGCTTGAAATCGGCGTGACCGCGCAGGTTTTCGAGCTGGAGCTTTTGCTCGAGGACATACGCTACGCACAAACGCTGGTTGAAACCGATAACCAGGAAAAGTACGCGCTGATTGTATGGGGCTTTGGGGAAGGAAGCACCAAATTCATAGCGCTCGGAAAGGACGAAATGCCGATTCAAAACAACGGCACAATTTCAATTGCGCAAGGCGAACTTGAACAGATCCCCGGGGAGAATAACTACAGTTACCTCTTAAGGGTGGACAAAATCGGCGAGGAAAATGTCGTTGTGACGGCATATAAGAAAAAAACTTTGGATGATAGCAAGGACCCAACCGAGCCTAACCCGGATGTGTCCAAAGAAGTCACAATTTATTTGGGAAAGTCGGATGAGGTCGGCGACCTTGTGATACTTCTCAAGGACATTGTTTTGCTCAAATCCCTGCCTGTGCAGGAGCAGGCGCACATTGTCTACGGCATTGCGCCAGAGGGCTTGGATAAGCCGCTTGGCGAGGCCTACCTCTCCGAAGAGGACTCGATACTGGTGAAAAACTATGTCGTGAAAGTGAAGGAAATAGGCGAGAATTATGCGGTGCTCACTGTCACAATGTATAAGGCGCCTTCTGTAACAGGATCGGGGACCACGGATTATGAGGGCAAAAAAATAGCGATTGAGGAATCCTCAACATCGCAGGCGCCTTTTGTAATCGGTTCTGGAACCGTGACTGAGGTCCGCATGGATGACAATGGAAAGCTCATAGTAAAGGGCGATGCGCAAACAATAGCCCCTATGATGTCGGAGAAGAGGGCGATTAAAATCGAATACCTAGAAAATTCCGAAATAAAGGGAATTGAAATAACTCCGATGAGCGACAAGAGAATAATAACCGTGACCACGGGAAGCGCATCCGGGGAAGCGAGTGTTGTAATGGAAACCAAGGAGGAATTTTCCGCCACGCAGGATGGCATGTCGCTGAACAAAAAGAAAATCAGCGTGCTTCCGCAAGTAGCCGTGGACAAGGCGATTTCGTCGCAGCAACTTAATGCACAGGTTTCCAATGTCGAATTGGTTGACAACGGAAAGCCGGGCGAGGAAAAGCCAGTTTACGTGGTTTTGGGAAAAAAGAACGTGAAAATCCTCTGGGTCATTGACGCCGAAATGGATGTGAAAACCGAAATAAATGCGCAGACAAGCGAAGTTGAAAAAGTGGAAAAGCCGTTCTGGAATATCCTCACAACGGGGTAAAACAAAAACAAAATTGAATAAGAAAAAAATTGTACGAATAAAAAATTCTGAATTAGGCCGTTGAAAGTTCGGCCTTTTTCATTCTTTTTCCGATTACAATGTAGCGCTTTGACGAGCAAACACTGCACTCCGCGACAAAGGTCGGTTTTTTGGTCTGCTTTTTTACGATTGCGTTGAACTGCGCCTTTCCACCGTAGCCGTCCTTTTGGCTGCGCTTGTTCTTGCGCGTTCCCCAGGCCATTGTCCTTGCCTTGCCCGGCTTGAATGCCTTTAGCTTCATTTCGGTGTGTGTATTGCACTTTTTGCAGTAAAGCATTTGTTCCTTCGGAATTTCCATAAAAAAGCACCACCCAAAAATCAAGGGCAGAATTAGTAATACGCTATGCAAAGCCTTAAAAAAGAATTCCCGCTGGTTCCCGAGGAATGGGTTTTTTGGGCACAAAAAGGGGTTTTTGGGGGAAAAAGCATTAAATACAATAATGCCGTCTTTGTTAGCATGATTTCGGCGCTCCCCAAAGGTTTTTTTGGGCTAATCAAAAGGCCGGCACTGCTAATTCCCGCAATTGGCGCAATTATATTCAATTTTGCCATGCTCATTTTGGCTGCAGAGAGCTACTTCAACGTCTTTTACGACACACTGATTTTGGGGCAGGTGCCGAACGTATCCTTGCTCGAAATGCCGCTTTACATTTTCAATTCATATTTGCCGGATTTGCTCATCATATTCATGGCCTCGCTGGCATCGCTCATGCTCGGGTTTTACCTTGTGAACGTGTACCATGCGATGATTGGGGAAAAAAAGAACGCTGTGCCTGCGCTATTTTCCGGCATTTCAAGGATTGGGGAAATATTTTACCTCTCCGCCTTCTTTGCAGTCGCATTATTTCTCTATCTCGCGGCGGCATTTTTCCTGATGGTTTTTAGCATCAATTTCGGCGCAATCGGAATCGTTTTCTTTTTTGCATTCCTCGCGTGGATTTTGCTCGGGCTTTATGCGTACCTCAAGCTCATGTACACGCCCTTTTTCATGGCGGCAAAGAGGCTTAACATAAAGAAGGCGCTTGCACAATCCTGGAAGTGGAGTGCGGGAAAATTCTGGGCAATTTTCGCGCTATTGTTTTTGCTGTGGGCAATTACGTGGGCATTCAATTCAATTTTTGCCGCAATTGCCGAACAAATAACGGTTGAGTTCATCACAATTGCAGTGCTCGTGCTAGGGCTCGGCGTGTCAAACGCATATTATTATGTTTCTCTCACGGAATATTTTTTGGGCGCCAAAGAGTAAAATTAGGCACCAAAGAAACAATCAAACAAAAGTGGTCTTAATTGACGGTAATCACCAAATTAAAGCTCAAGAACTTCAAATCATTCAGAAGGGCCGAAATCCCCTTCGCCCCCGGGTTCACCGCAATCGCAGGTGCGAACGCCTCCGGAAAATCAAACATACTTGACGCGCTTCTTTTTTCCATGGGAATAACCTCGCTCAAGCAATTGCGCGCATCAAGGCTCTCGGAGCTGGTGAACCACGACGCAAAAGAGGGGTATGCGAAGGTGGAACTCTACATCACGGACAACAATGGCAGAGAACTTGAGGTCACAAGAATTATCGACGCGCAGGGAAAGAGCATTTACAAGCTTGATGGAAAAAGAAAAACGCTCAATGAAATTCAATCGCTTCTCCTCGAAATCGGCGTCAACCCGAACGGGCACAACATAGTGGTGCAGGGCGACATCACGCGCATAATAGAAATGAACGCAAAGCAAAGAAGGCAAATAATTGAGGAAGTGGCTGGGCTCTCTGAATTCGAGGAAAAAAAGGAGGAGGCGATAAAAAAGCTCGAGAAGGTCGAGCAAAAGGTCAAGGACGCAACCATCGTGCTCAACGAACGCGAGGCGTATTTGCGCCAACTCGAGCAGGAGCGCTCGAACGCATTGAAATACAACGAGCTTGTGGACGAATCAAAGAGGTCGAAGGCGACTATTCTTCGCGAGGAAATCAAGATTATAAGAAAGGAACTCGAGCAGGCAAAAAAGCAGATGGACTCGATGCAAAAGGAGATTGATGAGAAGCGCAAAGAGCGCGACAAGCTGCAGGAGGAGGAGCGCGAACTCGAGCAAAAGGTCGAGGATGCCACAAAAAAGCTCATTGACGCAAGCGAACAAACCTACTCCGGCCTCGGAAAGGAGGTCGAGCAAAAGAAGGCGGACCTTGGGGTTTTGCGCGAGAGGCTCTCCTCTAGAAAGGAATCGCTCGCACAGAAGGAAAAAAGAAAGGCTGAATTGAAGGAGAAACAATCCGGCCTTTCAAAGGAAATCTCAGAAAAAACCGAGGAGCTCGAGGCGGCAAAGCAGGAGCTCGAGGGCGTAAAATCTCTTCTCCTTGAGGTCAAGAAAAAAATCGACACCAAGAGCCCAAGGCTTGCGCAGAAAAAAGAGGGCGCACAAAAACACGAACACATCTACATAACACTTGGCAGGGAAGTGGAAAAATTAAAGGAGCAAATCCACGAGGTTCGAATGAAAAAAAATGGCCTTGAGCGCGAGGCAAAATCCGCGCAGGATTCCTTGGCGGAACTTGAGGCGAGGAAAAAAAGGATCGAGGAAAAAATCGCGAAAAAAAATGAGATAGAGGAAAAAATTGCGCCCCTCGCAAAAAACGACCCCGCGCAAAGGCTGATTTCAAAAGAGCAGGACCTAGAGAAGGCTGGGCATGAGCTGCACGCGGTGCGCGCAAGGATAGAATCCATGGAGGAATCATTGCAAACGCTTGCAAGGGCAAGAAGCGACTGCCCCACGTGCGAGAGCCCTCTGGATGAGAAGAAAAAGGAGGGCATTTTGCAGAAAAAAAAATCCGAGCTCGCAAAACTAAGGGCAAAGGCGCACGAACTTGGTGAAAAAAAAGAAAATCTCTCGCAGGAAAAACATTCGCTTGCGGCGCAGGAGCGCCACCTCGCGGAACTTGTGCATTCATTGCGCGCATTCGAGGGGCTTGACGAGGAAATGGGGGCGGCTTTGGAAAAAATTTCGGAGAAAAAAGAGAGGGGCGACCCAAAAAAAATTGCAGAACTTGCGCGCGAAGAAAAAATTTTGCTTGAAAAAATCGACGAGGCGGAAAAGGAGAGGCTTTTGGCGGAGAAAAAACTTGAGGAGTTCCGCGAAAGCGAAGTGAACACGGAAATGAACGTTCTGCTCGAAAAGCTCGAGGAATTGAATGCGCAAAAAAGCGAAAAGGAAATGCTCACTACCGAACTGCGAAGCGAGGTCGAGCGGGTGCTCTCCCACAGAAGTGGGGAGGCGCAGGCCGAATCCGCTCAGCTTGAGAAGGACGCATCTGAATTGCTCTTGGCGATGGCAAACCTGGAGAAGGAACTCGGGGAAAAGCAGAAGGAGCTCGCAAAAGCCGAGGCGGAGCTCGACAAGCAAAACAGGGCAAATAGGCTGCTCGAAGAGGAAAAGAACCGCCTTGTCACCAAAATCAAAAACATTTCCGAAAAAAGGGATTCGCTCGGGAGAAAAATCGAATCGCTCGAAAAGGAGCTCAACGACACCAACCTGCAGCAAAGCAGAAATGACGTGCGCATAGTGGACCTTGAGGAGGAGCACAAGGAGTATGCCTCAATCAAGCCGCTTGCCGAATTTGTCTTAAATGACCTCAAAAAAAGGATTCCCGAAATCGAGAGGGAAATAGAAAAGCTCGGGGCGATAAACATGAAGTCGCTCGAAAACTTCGATTCATACAAGCGTGAGGTCGATGACGTGAGGATGAAGGCGCAAAAGCTCGAGGAGGAGAGGCGCGTTGTGCTTGAAATGATTGACAAGATAGAGGTAAAAAAATTCAGGGTTTTTATGGACTGCTTCGAGCACGTTTCAGGAAAGTTCTCGCAGCTATATTACAATTTCTTCGAGGGGGAAGGCAGTTTGAGCCTTAGCGACAAGGAAAATCCCCTGGAGGGCGGGCTTCTCATACAGGCGAAATACAAAGAGGACACCATGAAGAGCATTG
>JANLHD010000126.1 GCA_024653865.1 archaeon
ACCAAAAAAAAGCCCCGCGGAAAAAGCCCATTTCACTCCGGTAAAAATCGTGCAAATCAAAAATTGCCCTCTCTGGGGAGTGGCAATACCATATGTTCGGCCTGTGCCGCCAGGAGGCAAAAATGCTCCTGTTCCCCGAAAAAATGAAGAAATCAAATTCCTTGGAAAAATCGCAGGAAAAAAACTTCCACACGGCAAGGGAATGTTTCAAAAAAATTTTGTTCGGGCACTTTCCCAAATCAATGAACCTCACGTTTTGCGCCTCAAGCGCCTCCACGACCTCTTGGCTCAAATTGGTTGTTATTATGGTTGCCTCGAGCTCCTTTGCCAGCGTCACAACAAGTTTTTCGGCGCCCCCGATGTTTTCAAGGTAATCCTGAAAAATGGCTATGCGCATACTAGTTTATTCATGAAAACAAAATTATATGCTGGTAGGTGAATTTAGTTGCCCAAAAAAATCCTTGCAAACTCATTTTTTCTCGCCGCATCAAACGCCGCATCCTCGCTGTGCTTCTTTTTATTGTTAATAATTCTCGCGAGAATCCTTGGCCAGGAGGCGCTGGGGCAATACGGGGTGGCAATGGCTGCTGCGGCAATTGCGGCAAGCCTGACAGAACTTGGCCTGGACGGCCTTGCGGTCAGGGAATCTAGCCGCGATATTTCACAAACCGCCAAATACGCAAAGCACTCAGCAATCATAAGATGCGTGGCAGGAACGGCAATATTTTTGCCGCCGCTGATTGCAACAATTTTTTTTTGGCAAAGCGCCGCCGCCATCTTTGCCCTCATGGCAATTGCCTATGCGCTTTTGCGCGCAATCTCATATTCGTTCAAGGCGGCATTCCGCGGCCACGAGAAGATGCAATACGAGGCAATCCCAACAACCGTGGGTGCAGTCGTTGTGCTTTTGGGCGGGGCAATTGCGATTTTTTTTTGGCAAAGCATAGTGGCACTTGGAATCGCATTGGTTGTTGCGGGCCTTGTTGAACTCGCCATAGTCCTCGCGTATTACCGCAAAAAACTTTGGCAAAAAACCGCCTTCGACAAGGTGTTCGCCAAAAAAATGCTTATTGGGGCTGCGCCTTTTTGGCTTTCCGGGATTTTGCTCTCAGTTTATTTTGCCGCGGATATTTTCATGATCTCGTTCTTTTTGGGCGATGGCCCCACCGGCGCATACAGCGCGGCGTACAGGCCGCTTCTTGCAATGCTCGCCATAGCCGCCCCGATTAGCCTTGCCGCGTACCCGAAAATCTCCGCGGTTGCACACGACAAAAAAAAACTCCTCGGCACAATATTGGGCATTTACCCAATTTTGCTTGCAGCAGGCATTGTGCTTGCAATAGCCTCGGGGGGTTTCCCGCGCGAACTAACCCAAATCCTCTACGGCGCCGGGTTTTCGCAAACCGCCCTGGTGTTTGGCATTCTCTGGCCCCTGCCCATTCTTGTGTGCATAAATTTTTTGCTTTCGGCAACCCTTGGCGCAACCAACATGCAGGGCAAGAACCTCGCAATAATAGCAATTGCGGTCGCCCTAAACGTGGCGGCAAATTATTATTTTATACAGGAATTCGGAATCGCAGGGGCAGCATACGCCACGCTTCTTAGCCAATTGCTCTATCTCTTTTTTGCGTGCGCAATAATCGCAAAATACATTTTAGGGCTCAAAAACCAAGCCGCTCGCGGAGCATGAAACACAAATGCCCGAACCCGTGACGGAACGAATTTAGCTTGGAGAACCCCTTGCGCTCGCCATAACTTATCGGGACCTCTTTTATCAAAAATTTTTTTTCCGCGGCACGGCAGAGCATTTCTAGAGTCAAATTAAATTTTTTTTCCGAGAGCGCGAGCGCATCGAGGCCCTTTTTGTGCATCGCCCTAAATCCCGAGTGTGTGTCCGTTAGTTTTGTGCCAAAAAGGATGTTGAATGTTTTTGTGAGAAAGGGGTTTCCGACATATTTGTGCAATGCTGGCATCGCGCCTTTTTTTATTTTCCCGGAAAATCTTGAGCCAACAACCAAATCACAATTTTTAAGAGCCTTCACAAGAACCGGCATCTCGCCAAGGTCATAGGAGTTGTCCGCATCCGAAACCACGACGATTTTTCCCTTCGCATCCGAAAAGCCCGCAAGGCACGCAGCCCCGTACCCCTTGCTTTTCTCGTGAATGATCCTGGCGCCCATTTTTTTCGCAACCCTTGCCGAAAAATCAATGGATCCATTGTCGACCACAATCACCTCGCCCTCCATTTTAAGGGCCTTGATTGCGGCGAAAGCCTTTTGAACGCAAATTCCCACATTCTCCTCCTCATCCCTGCACGGGAGCACCACGGAAATTTCCACTGCCACAAGGAATAAAACGCGCGAGGTTTTTTTAGTTCAAGCAGTTACAAAAAAATAAATAGAAGGTTTGCGCCTTGTCTATTGC
>JANLHD010000136.1 GCA_024653865.1 archaeon
CACAAGCCCGCAAACAAATCGAGGCGGCGGCGGCAATGCTGCTGCTTGCAAAACGCCCCGTAATTTCGGTGAACGGAAACGTGGCAGCGCTCTGCCCAAAGGAAGTTGCGGCGCTCGCTAAGGCACTTGGGGCAAAAATAGAGGCAAACGTTTTCTACGCGCCGGCAAAGAAAAGAAAAAGGCTGATTGCAAAAGAGTTTGAAAAAATAGGCGCGCAGGCGCTTTGGAAATCCGACGCAAAAATAAAGGGGCTCTCAAGCGAAAGGGCAAATGTTTCACGCGAAGGAATTTACTCGGCGGACGCCGTTCTTGTGATGCTAGAGGACGGGGACCGCACAATGGCCCTGCACAAAGCCAAAAAAAAGGTGGTTGCAATCGATTTAAACCCTATGAGCAGGACGCCAAAAACCGCGAACATCGCAATAATCGATGACGTGACACGCGCACTCCCCCTTCTCGAAAAAAAAGTGGTCGAATACCGCTCAAAAAAGCGGGAGTTTTTGGAGAGAAAAGTTAAAAAATTTGACAACCCCATATCATTAAGGAAATCGGAAGAAAGAATTCGGCGCGGAAACGAAAAAACATGAATGACGAAATAAAAAGGCAAATATTGCACCTTTTGGCAGGAACAATCTGCACCGCAATCCTGCTCTAC
Organism: archaeon; assembly: GCA_024653865.1. Classification (GTDB taxonomy): domain Archaea; phylum Iainarchaeota; class Iainarchaeia; order Iainarchaeales; family Iainarchaeaceae; genus UBA493. The sequence goes on from JANLHD010000136.1 coordinate 656, forward strand.
CTCCCAAAAGAACAAAGCTTAGCCACATTGGTTTTGCTCTTTGGGGGAATTTCCTTTATCGCATACGCGCACTCAAGAATCGGCGCAGTGCCATTCATTAGCCAAATCATTTGGGACGTGGAACGCGGCGGCGAAAAGCGAATAGCTGGAGAAGGCGCGCTTAGCTTTTTTTTGGGAGTGATTTTGGCATCAATCGTGTTCTTTCCCTTCGACAAAATGGTCGCAGTCGGCGCGGTAATTGCCCTTACCTTTGGCGACGGATTTTCAACACTCGCCGGAAAACTCGCGGGAAAGCACAAGACCCAGGGCGACAAGACACTTGAAGGAACCATAGGAGGCGTGGTTGCCGCGGCAATTGCACTCGCCGCATTCTTCGAACCCGCGACCGCCCTGGTCGCGGCAATTTTTGGAATGCTCGCGGAATATTTGCCCATAAACGACAATTACACAATACCGCTCGCCGCAGGAATTGTGCTCTTGATTTTGATTTGAGAGCCAAATCAACTATTTTTTAAAGCTTAGCAAGCCGAATTATAGAAACCAGGGCAAAAATGGGCCGGTAGCTCAGCTTGGATAGAGCACTTCCCTCCTAAGGAAGGGGTCGTGAGTTCAAATCCCACCCGGCCCGTGCCTCATTTTCTTGGCAACACACCCTCGCCAACCAAGCCCATAACCCCCCAAACCAGCGTATACATAAAGGAATTTGGGGTTTTGGCTCTTAAGATTTATTAACAAGTTAAGGGTCAATTATACACGAGAGCTCTTTTTTGCGTTAATAAAAAAACAGGGGAGCCGAATTTAACGGAGGGGTGAAACGTGAAGTCTTTAGTTAGCAGTGCTGTAAACACTGAAACAAAAACAACAAACGCCAGGATCGAGGAGTTTGACACTCCAAAAATCATGGTCATAGGATGCGGAGGAGCCGGCTGCAACGCAGTTAATAGGCTCGCCAAAATGAACATCAAGGGAGCGGAGCTTGCGGCAATAAACACCGACAAGCAGCACCTTGCAATGATAGGCGATGACATCACAAAAGTGCTCATCGGAAAAAGCGTAACAAGAGGCCTAGGAGCCGGCGGATACCCGGAAATAGGCGCAAAAGCGGCCGAAGTCAGCAAGGGCGACTTGGTCCAACTAATGAACAACATCGACATGCTCTTTGTGAGCGCAGGAATGGGAGGAGGAACCGGAACAGGCTCCGCACCTATTGTCGCTCAAATAGCAAAGGACCAGGGCGCGATCGTTGTCTCAATAGTGACATACCCTTTCTCGCTTGAAAGGTCAAGGATGATTTCCGCGGAAGCGGGAATAGCAAAGCTAAGCGAGTTCTCGGACACCGTGGTTGTAATAGACAACAACAGGCTCGTAAAACTCGTGCCAAACCTGCCCATACAGGACGCATTCAAGGTCGCGGACGAGGTAATCGCAAGAACAGTGAGGGGAATCACGGAAACAATTACCCAGCCCTCGCTAATCAACCTCGACTTTGCGGACATTAGAAGCGTAATGAAGAACAAGGGCCTCTCACTTATCGCGGTGGGCGAATCAAAAAGCGTCAACAAGGTCAAGGATGCGGTCGAAGACACGCTAAGCAACACCTTGCTCGACGTCGACATTGCGGGAGCTGAAGGAGTGCTAATCCACATCACAGGAGGGCCTGACCTCACACTAGGCGAAGCCAACGAAGTTGGAACCCTACTGACGGACAGGGTTGACCCAAAAGCCTCGGTTATCTGGGGAGCAAGGGTTGACAACACATTCTCGGACAAGATTGAAATTATCGCAATCTTCACCGGAGTGAACAGCCCATACCTCACGGGAAAGCACAAGCAAGCGGCCCAAAAAATCGAGTCATACGACAGGGAATTCGGGCTAAAAACACTTTAAACAAAAACAAACTTTGGCGGGAATTTCCCGCCAAAACAACTTTTTTTTCCAAAAAAAATGCGGAACTAATTTTACCTCATTATGAGGAAAACAACGCTTACAAGGAAAAAAACAATTGTAAGATAGGGGTTCAGAAAATCAAGCGGCGCGGGAATAACCTGAATGAGGCCCCCAAGCCCTGCGCCAAAAAAAAGCATTGCAACACTGAACTTGTCGATTGAAAACATACTACCTACATACGCTAAACCGATTAATAATCCTTACCAACAAACCCACACAAAAAACCGGTTTCGACATTCAACTGTTTTTAAAATGGGCAATTGACGAAACCTTTTTAATCGGTTTTTCCCCTAAACAATACCATGAACCAACTTGCAACCACCATAGCCGGGGAAATAGCCCTTTCAAAGGACCCGGGCTCTAGCATGAAGAAATGGAGGGAAATCTTCGGGGTTTCCCAAACAGAGCTCGCCGAGGTCCTAAAGGTCTCATCCTCGACAATTTCTGATTATGAGGGCGGAAGAAGAAAAAGCCCGGGGATTGGGGTAGTTGCAAGGCTTGTGCAAAGCCTTTTGGACGTCGACGAGAAGCGCGGGGGAAAGGTAAAAAAACAGCTCGAGCAAAACTTTGCCCCAAAAGCCGATGTATTCGACATAGCCGAATTCTCAAAGGCAATCAACGGAAAAAAATTCATGGAACTAATCGGGGCCGAATGCGTTGCGAACCCCGGAAAACTAAAGGACACCAGCATTTACGGCTACAGCATCATAGATTCACTCAAAGTAATCCTTGATGTCCCCGTGCACGATTACATGAAAATGTACGGAAAAACCCCCGAGCGCGCGCTCATATTCATGCAAGTCGGCTCTGGAAGAAGCCCAATGATTGCTGTAAAAGTCGGCAGGTTCTCAACCGACATGAGGCCAAGCATAGTGGTGCTTCACGGAATCGACAAGGTCGACCCCATTGCACAAAAAATTGCGGAGGCAGAAAAAATACCCCTGCTCATAACAACGCGCGGAATCGACGAAATAAAAAAATCCCTCAAAGAATTCGAGGCCTAGGGCTTTTTGCCAAAAAACCTTATGCAAAAAGTGTGCCTATAATTCTCCTTCCCCTGCTTGTCAAGGCCAATCAACTTGTTCGAATACGTGACCTCGGCCTTTTTGGATTTGGTGAACCTGCGCGCAACCATTTTTGCCGCCTTTTTGGAGCCAATGTACAAATCATAACCACCGCGCACCTTCTTTGTATCAATCGCCTCCGCAAGATCATCCCCGCGCTCCCTCACTGTTTGCAGCGCCACAAGAACTTCCTGCACACCCTCGCGCTGGCGCTCAATCAATGGGACATCCTCGAACCTAATCTGGATTATCGCCTCGTGGTAATAGGAAACAAGCTTCATTGACGCGTCGGAAAGCACCTGGTCAAAATCCAATTTCACATTCTCCTTGAAAGGAATTGTAAGATCGTCTATTTTCACGTCGAAAGAAATCTCCGCTTTCATTAAATCCTCATGCCCCTCGGACGAGAGCACAATGGAGAGGTTTTGCGGCAAAAGCCTTGCCGGCCTTGCCATCTTCATTATGTGCTCTTTTAGGATTTTTGCGATATTCTCATCCGTATTCGCAAGCCAAAGCCTGCCGTGGCGGATCTTGCCATTGCGCCTATCCTTTTGGATCGAAATTTTTTTGGGCAACTCAAAAAGCCTGTTCGCGCCCGTATAGCACTCCTTGCAAAGACCGCCAATTAGGCTTTCGGTTTGCTTCCCGCACTTTACGCAAAAGCGCTTCATTTCACGCCACCCACATATTTATAATAAAAAACCGGGTTCAAAACGTACAAATAACTATACACGTACGCCACCAAAAAACGCGTGAGCAAAAAACCCGCCCAATACAAAACGGACTGCGGACCCGAAGGAAAGGCCTCTATCAAAAAAGCGAGCGCGAAAGAAATAACCGAGAGCAAAAAACTAAGCAAGGTAGCCTTTCCGACCCCCCACTTGTTTTTCAGAGAGAGCGAAACCGACCTCGAAAGAGAATGAGAAACCGAATTCTTTTCATACGCGACAATTGGGTAGAGCAAATAAAAAAAGAACACGAACCCGAGCAGCAAAAGCGCGAAAATAAACGCAACCGCGAGCAAAACCGCAAAAAAAACCTCGAATTCGAGGCCCGAAGAAATTGCGCCAAAAACAACCGCAACCGAAACCACGCCAAAAAAAATTGCGGCAACCAAAAAAAGCAATTCCACGGCCAAAAGAGACGGCAAAAAAGAGCCCATGCGCGAAAACGCCTCCTTTGCGGCAAAAACCAAAGAAACCTTTTTCCCGGATTCAGCCTGCCTCACCATGAAAGGATACAAAGAAGCCACAAAAATGTCCAAAACATTTATCCCAAAAGTAACTACCAGCAGGAAAAAAAGCTCATCCAAAGTGACGAGTTCGGGCACGAACAAAACATCGAGGGAAACATCTGCAACCGCGAGCATGGCAAAGCCATAGAGCAGCGCAACCAAAAACTTTGGCAAAATAAAAATCGGGCGCGAAGAGAAAACCCCAAAAGAGTGCCTTAGCACGGAAAAAAATTTCGAATCCGCCACAAAAAAAGCCCAGCCCTAGAGTTCTATTTCCTTTCCAAGCTCGGGAATTATCGCCTCGAAACCTTCGGCCTTTATGTCGCGCGCGAACTTTCCTGTGACCGTCTTGTCGCCGTGCACGCAAATTACCTTCTCCGGAGAAAGCTTTTTTATCGCCCTGAACAATTCATCCCTGCCCGCGTGCGCACTGAAATCATAATGCTGAACATCTGCCTTCACCTTCACATTCAGGCCCTCGAGGTTGATTTTGCCCGTTTCGAGAAGGGTCCTTCCCGGGGTTTCCTCAACCTGGAAACCCGTGAGCATTATCTTCGAGTTCTTGTCATTGTAAATTTCCGGCAAGTACGCATACACAGAGCCGCCCTGCATCATTCCCGAAGTGCACACAATAATGCTAGGCTGCTTGAGGGCGGATTTTCTCATCTTGAAATTCTTCACCCAATTCACCTTCTCAAGGGCCCTTTTCAATAATTTGTGGTCCTTCAAAAAAGACGGGTTGTCCAAATACACGCGCGCAACCTTCTGCCCCATTCCGTCATAATAAATCGGGGCCTCGACATTGTACTCGCTCAAAACATCGATTATTTCCTGGCTCCTCCCGACCGCAAAGCTCGGCAAGAGCGCGTGGCCGCCGCGGTCAATTGTCTCCTGCACGTTTTCCACAAACCTCTTCTCGGTTTCCTTCCTCGAAGGGTGGTCGCGATCGCCATAAGTGCTCTCGGTGATCAAATAATCGCACTCCTTCACCTTCTCAAACTCCGCGGGACCATGCAACCTGGTCTCCACATACCTATAATCCCCCGAATAAACCAGGGTTTTGTTCCTCAATTTCAATTCGGTGATCGCGGAGCCAACAATGTGGCCAGCATCATAAAAAGTGACCTGGGTGTTGTCGGTAATGTGCATTGGCTTGTCGTAGCCGATTGGAAAAGTGAATTTTTCGGTCTTGGTAATCTCATCCTTGTCAAACTTCGCATCCATCCCCTCAAGGCCCGCAATCTTTAACGTGTCATACCACAAAATCTTGGCAATATCTAGCGTGGGAGGCGTCATGTACGCGAGGCAATTCGTCTCCTTGAACAAATGCGGGAGATTTCCCGAGTGGTCCAGGTGCGCGTGCGAAATGATCGCCGCATTCAAATTCGTTTTCACGGGCAAAGGGTACTCCGTGCCGTGCGGAGTTAACTTCACCCCATAATCAAGGAGAATCTTGTCCCCATCATCAACCAAAAAAGCGCTTCTCCCAACTTCCTGCGAAGCGCCCTTAAACGTTAGCCTAACCATACAAATCCTCAAAACATTAGGGCGGACAAGGTTTATAATGGTATTTTGGGTTTTTTTGGCAAAACCGCAGGAATTTGCTTCCCCCACCAATATCGCCCCCAAATTTCAATTTGAACCATTAGCACAAGGCGGCACAGGTTTGCACAGGTTTTGCACCGGCAACCACGCCCAAAAGCGAATAAAAAGAAGACCAAGCACAAACCACTTGAATGTCCAAAAGAATTTACCTCGACACGAACATCTACGTGGATTACTGCGAAGGCAGGGCGGATTCAATAAGGCCGCTCCAGGAATTTGCTTTCCGGCTCCTCCAAAAAACATTCGAATGCAAATACGATATCGTGGTCAGCGATTGGCTCTTTCGCGAACTCGAAAAATCAATCAAGCACAAAGAGCCAATGAACCTTTTGCTATCCGAATTAAAGGCAAAAAACAAGATGTTTTACACCAAATCAACACGATCGGAATTGGCAAGCGCGCAGAGCCACGAAAACTGGACCGATGCACTTCACGCAATAATCGCAAAAAGAATGGGCTGCAAATTCATAGTAACAAGAAATACCATGGACTTCCTAGAGTTTTCGCACATCCTCGAGCCCAAACTCCCTGAGGAGCTTTAACTTGTCCTGTTCGGTGTCCTTCAAAAAAGATTGGAAAAGCTCTTCGCGCTCCTTCTTCGAAAGCCTCTTGACCTCACTTGTGCCCATAGCCGAGCGTATTCTTTCAATAGATGCCTTCAGTTCGATGTCATCAACCTTCTCCCTTAGCGCCTGCCTTGTTAATTCTTGGACGCCATTAAAGCCGCTTTCCTTCGCAATCTGAACACACTTTGAATAAAGCGTCCCCGGCACCCTTAAGTGAATCATCTTCCCCTGCATGATACAATATGATACCAAATGATATTTAAGGTTTTTGCAAAAAATGCATTATTCCTTCACAATAACAAAAGCCTTTTAAATAAGTAATCCCGAGAGATTACTATGAAGACCATTACAATCAAGCTTCCCGAAGACGAGGCAAAAGAACTCAACGCTTATGTGAAGAAGCGCAATTACCCCTCAAAATCCGAATTCATCAGAAACCTAATCATGGAGCGCATGGACAGGACCCGGCAGGAAAAAATAGGCTGGATGATGATGGCGGAAAAATCCATGAAAAAAATTTGGGACAATAAAAAAGACGACGAAATGTGGGGCAGGTACATTTGATTGAACAGCGCGACCTGCTGCTAGTGCCCTTCCCGTTTTCAGACCAATCGGGAAAAAAAGTAAGGCCGGTTGTAGTAATAAGCAACAAAGAATTCAACGCCCACTCCGAAGACCTTGTGGTTGTTGGAATCACCACCAACACATCAAAGGGCAAATACACGCTAGGCCTTGCAACTTCTGATTTGGAAGAGGGAAAACTGTACGCCAAATGCGCAATAAAAACCGAAAATATGCTAAAAATTGACAGGCAACTATTTATTGTAAAAAAAATAGGGAAAATAAGCAAAGCAAAACACGAATCAATTATCGCAATGATAAACAAAATCATTTCCAAAAACAACAATTAGCTCTTGGCCCATGCAAAAATGCCCCAAGAATCCTGGACGGCAACCTTATATACAAATTTTGCCACCATCCTACCATGAACACGCTCTCGCTCCTTGAATCCCAAAAAATGGCGCAAAAATACGGCATCAAATTCGCGCAATCCAAAAACGCGGCAAGCGAAGAGGAACTCGAAAAAGCCTGCGCAGAGCTTGGGTTCCCAATCGCAATGAAAATTGTTTCCTCCCAAATATCGCACAAAACAGACGTGGGAGGCGTTGCAATAAACATAGAATCGCTAACGCAGGCAAAAAAAAAGTTTTCTGAAATGAAAAAACTCGAAGGATTTGAGGCAATAGCCCTGCAAAAAATGCTGCGCGGAAAAGAAATCATCATCGGCGGAAAGCGCGACGTGCAATTCGGCCCAACCGTGCTAGTGGGCCTTGGGGGTATTTTTGTCGAAGTATTCAAGGATTACAGAATAGGAATCTGCCCCATAAAAAGAACCGAGGCAAAAGAAATGCTAGAAAGCCTAAAGGCATACCCCGTGCTTGCGGGAGTGCGCGGAAAAAAAGGGGTTAATTTGCGCGAAGTCGAAGACGCAATAATCTCAATTAGCAGGCTCATGATGAAGGAAAAAAAAGTGCAGGAACTAGACATCAACCCGCTGATTGCGAACTCGAAAAACGCGCTCGCGGTGGATGCACGCATAGTGGTGGAGTGAAATTTGCGCCCAAAAAAAATTCCAAGCGCGCAGCTTCGAAGGCGCGCAAAGCTCGTGGAAAAAATCCAAGAAACCGCAGCAAGGCTTCGGAAAAAATTTGGCGAAAAAAAAGAACCCGCGCCCGCCCCAGGGATGGAAAAAAAGCCTTTTGCGCCTTTCCAGGAAGGGGAATTTCAAAGCTACAATTCACACGGAAAGCCAACCCAAATAGGAAGAAAAAGGCGCAAACTCGACCGCGGCATCTGAATGAAATTTTTCCCTTTTTTTCCAAATACAAATAAATATAACTTGCAATATAACTTATTACAGGTGGTTTTAATGGAGGCAGTGGTAAGGGTAAAAAAGGTCGGGGGCTCGCTCATGGCGCGCATACCAAAGAAAATGGCGGGAGAGCTCAACATTACCGACAACGAGGACATCCTACTAAGCGTAAAAAAACGCAAAAAAAGCTTTTTTGGAATAGCCCCCGGGATAGGGGAATTTACGGAGAAAGATCGGCTTGACTCGCGCGAATAAGACCATAATAGATTCCTCCGCATGGATCGAGTATTTTCGCGCCACACAACAAGGAGAAAAAGCCAGAAAAATACTCGAAGAAAGCCGGCAAAAAATAATTACCCCTAACATTGTGGCGGCTGAAGTCACCAGCAAAATGAAAAGGGTGGGGGAAAATTATGAAGCAGCAATACAGGCAATCAAAAGCCTCTCAATTCCCGCCGAAGAAACACAGGAAGATTACATCAATGCGGGAACAAGGCACGCGGAACTTCGCAAAAAACACCCGGGAATCAGCCTTGCCGACGCAATTATACTCACAATAGCCGAAAAAAACAGGGCAAAAATACTCACAAAAGACGCCCACCTCGCCGGAAAAAACACCATACTGCTCAAATAAAAAAAACCCAAAAATCAACCAATTAGTTGATTCAAGTTCAACCGCAGGTATATTAATCGCCGCAACAGGATTCTGAATGCAGATTGATTTGCCGAATCGGCGGTCTCTGCTCGCCCCCTCGCCTCGCTTGCGGGGCGAGGGATTCCACTTACGGGGGTTTTGTGGGAATGAAGATGTATGAAGCAGCGCTCTTCAAGCTCGCGCTCAAGGGAACAATAACATTGGAACAGGCCAAAATCCTAAAGGCGCTGCACAACAAAGAGTGCGCAATAACAGCTCTCCAAAAGGAAACAGGAATCGGCATGTACACGCTCTTTGAAGAACTCGAAACACTGGAAAAAAAAGGCATTGTGGCACAGCGCGCAGGCCTCTACCTAATCGAGAACTTTGAAGAAAAAATAAGCGAACTAATAGGCGAGAGGGAACTGCAAGCAATACGCGCAACGGCACAATAAAAAAACACGAAAAAAAGGCGAAAAAAAATGGACACAAAAAAGGCGGGCGGGAAAATTGGGAATGACCCAAAAGCCGAGCAGACACTAACTTCAAAAAAAGAATTACCGATAATAGCGGCAATAATACTTGGAGTGGCACTCATAGGCGCCATGGCTGTTTTTGCCAATTTTGACGGTTCACAAGCAACGGGACTCGCAATCCTGCCAGATATTGATGAAGTGCAACAGAAAACAGAACAGGAACTAGAGGAAAATTTGAACATCGAAACCCAAGGCGAATTACAAGAAACCGAAGAACCTGCTGAACAGCCAACATTCAGGGAAACCGAGGATGAAAATGCACAAAAGCAGAATACCCAGCAAGAAGACACGGGATCCGAACCCAAAGTGGACGACTCAGCCCAAAAAATTATGGACCCTAAAGAAAACAATGCGCCAGAAATACTCTCGTTTGCACCACAAAACCTAGAAAAAATCAAGGAGGGAGAGACTATTGAATTTTCTGTAGAGGCAACCGATGCGGACGGGGACAACCTGGAATATACGTGGTTTGTCGACAGAAAAATCAGGGGCACAAAAGAAAAAATTTATACGTTCAAGGCAGGATATTCTTCAGCCGGACAAACAAATATAGAAGTGATAATATCTGATGGGCAAAACGAGACCAAAAAAACTTGGACGGTCCTGATAAAAAGCAACATTTGCCAACTAGAAATTGAAGACGGAAAACCCATCGATAAAGACCTTGTCCTCTGCCCGGAAAAATATACCCTTCCAAGCGGGCTGGACATCAACGCAAGCAACATAAGAATTGACTGCAGGGGCGCAATAATAGACGGAAACCGGTCAGGAGAAAACGGAATAAAAATCCATGGAGTAAACAACGTCCGCATTGAAAACTGCAACATATCGAAGTATCGGACGGGACTAAACATAGAAAACTCAAGCGGAACATTTATTTCAAAAAACACCATAAGCACAAACCAAACAGGCATAAATATAAAGAACGCATCAGAACTCACAATTCAGAACAATGAAATAACCCAAAACAACATCAACGGCATCCAAGCACAAGACATCAATACCACCACCATACAACGAAATACCATAAGCACAAATTTTGACAACGGGTTATACCTGATGGGCTCCAATAATACAATTACCAGAAATACTATTGCGGACAACCTCAAAGTAGGCATTTACCTATATTATGGATCCGAAAACACCATTACATACAACACATTCAGGTCCAATGGAGAAGCATTCAGAGTAAATACAATAGAAAACAAGGCAAGTCCAAATTACATGAAGTGAAAAATAATGAAGGTTAACACGAAAATTCTGGCAGCTGTTTCGGCACTATCCGCAATAGCCATAGTGGCACTCTTATACCTGCTTTCATCCAACACAGTCGCCCTTGAAACCCAAGGGTTAGTCGGGTTGTCAGCACAGGAACCACAGACAAATACAACAATTGGCAGAATTTTACAAAGTTCCGGCTTGGCAGAAACCGAAAATGTGACTGCAAAAATGGAAGGCGCCACTGACGCAATCCAATACAATACCAGAGAAGAGACAGCAAAAACATATCCCCCTAAACTAAGCTATTTCGAGCAAAAAAAAGCCGAACAATTGGAAACAAGATGCATCGGCTGCAACGCGGGATTTGTGGACGTTTCGCCCCAGGCAATGCAGGGAATACAGGCAAAAATAGCACTCAAAAAAGACGGCCGCGAAACCGCAAAATCGGATAAAG
>JANLHD010000137.1 GCA_024653865.1 archaeon
AATGGCGAAGTGTGCCCGATTTTCATTGCCGATTATGCCCTGGCGCATTACGGCACCGGTGCGGTCATGGCGGTTCCGTGCCACGACCAGCGTGACTTCGAGTTTGCGGAAAAATACGGCTTGCAGAAAAAAGTTGTGATCCAGCCAAAGGGCGAAAGGCTCGAGGCGCACAAAATGGGCGAGGCATTTGTTGATGAGGGGGTGCTTGTCAATTCTCAGGAATTCGACGGCCTTGCCAACAAGGATGCAATTGAAAAGATTTCCGAGTGGCTCGAAAAAAAAGGTTGGGGGAAGCGCACCACAAATTACAAATTGCGCGATTGGCTAATCTCACGCCAAAGGTTCTGGGGAACGCCAATTCCAATTGTTTATTGTGCAAAGTGCGGCATGGTTCCGGTTCCAGAAAAGGATTTGCCCGTGGAACTCCCGGAGCCAAAGGAGGCGGATTTTTCCACGGGGGGAAACCCGCTTGAAACCGTGAAAAAGTTCGTTGAAGTTAAGTGCCCAAAATGCAAGGGGAGTGCAAGAAGGGACACTGACACGATGGACACCTTTGTCGATTCCTCGTGGTATTTTTTGCGCTACACTTCGCCAAAGGAAGAGGTCGCCCCGTTCGACAAAAAGGCGGCGAAGTATTGGATGAATGTCGACCAGTACATTGGCGGAATCGAGCACGCGATTCTTCACCTTTTGTACGCGAGGTTTTTCACCAAAGTTTTGCGCGACCTTGGCATCGCTCCGGTGGATGAGCCTTTCAAGCGCCTGCTCACGCAGGGAATGGTTTTGAAGGACGGGGCAAAGATGTCAAAGAGCCTTGGGAACACAATCGACCCAAGCGAAATTATGGGCAAATTCGGGCCGGATACAATTAGGGTTTTCATTTTGTTTGCCGCCCATCCGGAATCTGAAATGGATTGGAATGACAATGGCGTCGAGTCCTCGCACAGGTTTTTGCAGAAGTGCCACAGGCTTTTCGAGGACAAGGCAAAAAACGCCAAAAAATCGAAAATCCCTTCAGGCCTGCCCCTCTCCGACCGGTTGGTTTTGAGCAGAACCCATAGCACAATAAAAAAGGTCGGCGGGCAAATTGACGCCTACAACTTCAATTTGGCACTTCTTTCCGTAATGGATTACGTGAATTTTTTGCACAAGCAGGAAAAAACAAGTGCCGCGGTTTTGTGGTTTGCCCTTGATTCTCTCGCAAAAATGCTCTCGCCATTCGCCCCGCATCTTTGCGAAGAGCTTTACTCGATGCTTGGAAATAAAAATTTTGTTTCTGTTGCCCCGTGGCCGGAGTATGACGAATCCCTAATTGATTTTGAGGCGGAGTCTGCCGACCGCATGGTTGAGGAAATCAAGGCCGATGTTGAGCAGATAAAATTGCTGGCAAAAATATCGAAGCCAAAAAAGGCCACGGTGTTCGTGGCGCCGAAGTGGAAGTGGCGCGTTCTTCAAGAAATCATCAAGGGCATGGGTTCGCCTGATTTTTCCGCGGCAATGAAAATAGCTATGGCGGACAATGATGCAAAGAAATCCGCGAAAGAGGCGCAGGGTTTTGTGAAGGCTGTTGTTTCCAAATTCCACGATTTGAAATCCCTGGAGATTGTTGACGAGTATGGCGTCCTCTCGCAGGCAAAAGCCCTGCTTGAGCGCGAACTCGGGTGCGATGTCGATATCTTGGATGCGGCTTTGGCGAAGCATGAGAAGGCATCGAAGGCATTTCCAGGCAAGCCCGCAATTCTTGTCGAATAACTTTTTTAGTTTTTTTTAGAAGTAGCTTAGGGTTACGTTGAGGGTTTCTTTCATTTCCTGTATTTGCTTTAGCGCCTTTTGGGTGTTTGCAGGCCCGGCTTCCCTGGCATAGAATTCGGTCACGCAGGTTGTCTTGTCGTCGTTCATTTTGCACACGGTGGTTTCCATGTCAAGGCCGTTTGTTGCCATGATTTTTGTGAGTTCCATCAATAGTTTGGGGCGGTCCACCGATTGGATTGTGAATTTTATGAATTCCTGCGCGCTTTTGGGCCCCTTGCTTTTTCCAATCTGTTTTTTTATGATGCTTTTTGCCTTTCTGGAATTTACGAAGCTAAGCCAGTTCGAGCCCACATGGTTTGTCAGTGAATAAAGAATTTTTATTCGGTCCCCGGTGTTGAGTTTTGTCCACAGTGGTTTTATTTGGTCGTTGATTTGCGCCCCAGATGCTCGTTTTGCCTTTTTTTCATCCGTAAAGAATGCGAAGTCAAGGGCGGTTGAGCCTAGGGGCAATTCCACCACTTTTCCTGAGGTGGTGAACACTATCATTGTGCTGTTGTGGAAATCAAGGTTCATTGAGCCTGCAAGTTCCTTGCTGTCCTTTGCTCCGGGTTCGCCGATTCTTGAGAATGATTTCGAAATTTCGGAGAGTTTTTTCCTGAATTTTTTTTCATTTCGGAGGTAGTAGAGTATTCCGTCCTGGGAAATTTCCTCCATTTCTTCCGTAAAAATGTATGCCTTGAGGCTCTTTTTGTCCGGGCCGATTATTTGGATGTGCAGCGACCTGTAAATGCCGTGTTCTGGAATTGCGATGAAATCCTTGATCTTGAATGGAATCGGCTTGAACACGGAATGCACCTTTCCCATTGCGGAATAGCAGTCGGAGTCATTTGGAACCAAGATTTTCAAGATGAGCGTGTCGCTTAGCTGTGAAACCTGCTTGTTTTGCGCGAGCATTTTTGCGTGTATCGAGTATACTGATTTTTTCTTTTCCAAAAATTTCCATTTTTCTTCCGGGAATTTTTTTGTG
>JANLHD010000006.1 GCA_024653865.1 archaeon
GTTTTTTTGAGGCGGAGGAAATAATGCAGTGCGTCGCGGACGCGCCAAGCAAGAACCTACAGGTTTCATTCAACGGGATGAATAACTCGGTTTCAGGGATTGGGCTCGAGTGCCCGGATGAGCAAAACGAAAAAATCGGGGAAATTATTGAAAGAATTGAGGTACTCACGTTCAAGGTGAAGTTCTATGCGCCGGTTGAAAGCGGAAGCACTGCGGCTGCAGGGATTGCGGACACACTTGTGATAAAAAATGCGCAGGATTGGGAGGACTTTTGGAACGGGCAGGTGAAGGCAAACACCCAGCCGGTTCCGCAGGTTCCTGAATTGGATTTTTCCTCGGAAATGGTTGTCGCGGTTTTGGCGGGAAACAAAAAATCCGGGGGTTACGGGGTCAAAATAAAGCAAATGGTTGAGCAAGAGGATTCCATACTTGTAATTGTGGAAAACACTTCACCAGGGAATGAATGCGAGGTTACCACGGCAATCACCTCGCCGTATGAGATTGTAAGCACGCAGAAAACTGGCAAGGCAGTGGAGTTCGAGTTCACGGACAAAATCTCCGAGTGCTAACGCGGACCTATTGCCCTGGTTCCTGTGAATTCATTTAAATATTTGAAAACAGTAGGTTAGATATGGCAAGGCGGGAAAAGGGCATTCATGCACAGCAGCTTGCGCTGCCAGGAATTCACATCTCAGGCATAAAGTCCACAAAGCCCAGAGAGGGTCGCCAACCCCAAAGAGGCAAAGCTATTTCCGCCTCCAAAAGTATTAGCAAAATTTTTGCAAGATTGCCACAGCCACGGCGAATTGCAATCAGGAAATCCATAGCACTGCGGCTTTATGCGGATCTTAGAAGCAGACGTTTGCCAGATGACCTGCGCGCGGAAGTTGAGGACACATTAAGAAAGCTAAGAAAAACTTCTGCCCGGGGCCCACAATCGCAGGCTTTGCGGGATTTTTTGGAAGAAACAAGGAAAAGGTATAGGGATATGTGCTTTGAACTCGGCGAGAACATACACCAAACCGATGCCGCAATAACCCTGGCAAGTTCTGAGGAACTCCATAAATTAAAATTAATGTAAATTTGTGCAATTTTTCTGAAAAAAATAATATGCAGGAGGGCGGATTCGAACCGCCGAAGGCACTAAGCCACAAGATCTTGAGTCTTGCGCGTTTGACCGCTTCGCTACCCCTGCATTGCTAGAGAAGAATTTGCACAGCGAAACTATTTAAACCCAAATTGCGGGCATTTTTGCACGAAAAACGATCCCCTTCATTTGCCTTTCACTCGAATTCCAGGGTGGTGTTTGTGCGTATGTTCAGGTATACGTCCGGCTCTATTGTGATTGCGCCGGTTTCGCCGTTCTCGAGGCGCTCCACTATTTTTCCGTTTTGGGTGATTTCGATTATCGGGATGTGGTCCTGTTCAAAGAGCAATTTGGATTCCTTTGAAAGCGAACCCCAAATGACCGTTCCGCTGATTGTGACGCATTTTTTTATTTCATAAGTGCCTTCCACGCGAAATGAAGCGGGCGAGTATTTTGAGGATTCACCAACAGTTGATGTAGAGCCAGGCGTTGCCCTGGAGATTTTTCGCTTCTGCGGGTCCAGCACGTGCTCTGGAATGCAAACGCCATGATCTTTCGGCTGCTCCTGATGTTTTATGAGCGTGTCAAGTATCCCCACATTAAAACCCCCACTAAATTGAAATTGTTGGGTTGCGAGGAAAATAAAAATATTGCGATTTTCAGAACCCAGAAAAACTTCGCAATTTCCTCAAAATAACAGGGCAAATTTTTTGTTGCCTCTTATAAAGATTTTCATTCACGATTAATACAATGCATGAACTAAAAGCGGACATTTGGTTCGCAAAAAACAGGTACAAGGC
>JANLHD010000141.1 GCA_024653865.1 archaeon
ATTAAAGGAGCTGGTATAAAATGGGTAAAATAATAGGAATCGATTTGGGAACATCAAACAGCGCGGCGGCGGTGCTTGAGGGCGGAAAGCCGCGCATAATTCCGAGCGCGGAAGGAAACACGGTTTCGGGAAAGGCATTTCCGAGCGTTGTTGCATTTGCAAAGGACGGCCAAATGCTCGTGGGCGAGCCGGCAAGAAGGCAAGCCGTGACAAACCCGCAGGCCACTTTCTTTGGATTCAAAAGAAAGATGGGCACGCACGAAAAATACACTGCAGGCGGAAAGGAATACACGCCCCAGCAGCTCTCGGCTTTTGTTTTGCAGAAAATCAAGAAGGATGCCGAAGATTTTTTGGGCCAACCAGTCGACCGCGCGGTGATAACCGTGCCGGCATACTTTGATGACGCGCAAAGGCAGGCGACAAAGGACGCGGGGGAAATCGCGGGCCTCAAAGTGGAGAGAATAATTAACGAGCCAACGGCGGCATCGCTCGCATACGGCCTTGACAAGAAGGGCAAGGAATTCAAGATACTCGTGTTCGACCTGGGCGGCGGAACCCTGGATGTTACTGTAATGCACTACGAGGACGGAGTGTTCGAAGTGAAGTCAACTTCCGGGGACACGCAGCTTGGCGGCAGGGACATGGACGAGGCGCTCGTGAATTACCTTGCGGCGGAATTCAAGAAAAGCGAGGGAATGGACCTGCACAAGGACAAAACCGCAATGCAAAGGCTCTCTGAGGCCGCGGAGAAGGCAAAAATAGAGCTCTCAACCACGGTTGAAACCGAAATAAACCTGCCATACCTCACGGCGACCCAGGACGGGCCGAAGCATTTGCAAATCAGGCTCAATCGGGCAAAGCTCGAGGAACTAATCGCCCCAATAATAAAGAGGTGCGCAAAGCCGGTGCAGCAGGCGCTCGCCGACGCAAAATTAACTCCGGGCGAAGTCGCAAAGGTAGTTCTTGTGGGTGGACCGACGAGAATGCCGATTGTGCAAAAATTCATTGAAACCGAAATCGGCACAAATCCCGAGCGCGGAGTCGACCCTATGGAGTGCGTTGCAATGGGCGCGGCCATACAAGGGGGGGTTCTCTCGGGAGAAGTCACGGATGTGCTCTTGCTCGATGTCACCCCGCTTAGTTTGGGGATAGAAACCCTCGGAGGGGTTTTCACAAAGCTAATTGAAAGAAATACCACGATACCCACGAAAAAAAGCCAGGTGTTCTCAACTGCATCTGACAACCAACCCGCGGTGGACATACATGTCCTGCAGGGGGAGAGGGAATTTGCAAAGGACAACAAGAGCCTTGGAAGGTTCCAACTCGTAGGCATACCCCCTGCACCGCGCGGGGTTCCGCAAATCGAGGTCGCATTTGACATTGACGCAAACGGAATAGTGAACGTTAATGCAAAGGACATGGGCACGGGAAAGGAGCAGAGCATCAAAATCGTCGCCTCGAACAAGCTAAGCGACGCCGACATAGAGAAAATGAAAAAGGACGCACAGGCGCATTCGGAAGAGGACAAGAAGAGGCGCGAGGAAGTCGAAACAATGAACAACGCGGATGCGACAGTGTACTCGACGGAAAAATTGATCGAGGAAATGAAGGAAAAAATTCCGGATGGCACATTGAATTCGATTTCACAGAAAAATGCCGAACTCAAAAAGCTCCTTGAAGGGGAAAAAAAGGATGCCGGGGCGGTGAAGGCAAAACTTGAGGAACTCAACAAACTTGTCCAGGATGCGAGCACCGAGCTTTATAGAAAGGCGCAGGAAGAGGCACAATCCGCGCAACAGCAATCCCATCAGGGACACCAGGAAGACGGGGAGCACAAAAAAAAGAAAGGCAAGGGCGAAAAGGTTGTGGACGCGGAGTTCACGGAAGAGGATAAGGGCGAGAAAAAATAGAGGCAAAGAAGGTTAATTCCTTTGTCCCCCTCCAATAAATAAAACGGTGCTTTTTTGCATGGCTAAAGATTACTACGAAATACTAGGAGTCCCAAAAGGGGCGAGCCACGAGGAAATAAGAAAGGCCTACAAAAGCCTCGCGAAAAAATACCATCCAGACATTTCAAAAGAAGAGGACGCGGAGCACAAATTCAAGGAAGTCCAGCACGCATACTCGGTTCTTGGCGATGAGAAGAAGCGAAAGAATTACGGCCAATTTGGCTCCGACGCTGAGAGGTTCCAGGGCGCGGGCGGCTTTTCCGGTTACGGAGCCGAGGGCTTTGATTTTTCGGACATGTTCGATTCCTTCGGCTTTGGCGCGGGGTTCTCCGAAATGTTCGGCCAGGGCTTTGGCCGGCAGGGACCGCAAAGGGGAAGGGACATCGGGGTTAGGATGAGCATTTCCTTTGAGGACGCCGCATTCGGGTCCGAACAGGAAATCGAACTCGACAGGGTGGAGGAATGCCAAAATTGCCAGGGGTCGGGAGCGAGGCCCGGAACCAAAACTTCCGCATGCACAACCTGCAACGGCACAGGGGTTGAGAGGCAGGTGCGAAAAACTTTTTTGGGAACATTTGCGTCACAGAGCACG
>JANLHD010000143.1 GCA_024653865.1 archaeon
GCCGCCGAAACCCCTTCTATTGCCCTTGCCAGGAACACGAGTAACAATGAGTCCGCGAATGCGAACACCAAATAGGCGATTATGAAGCCAGTGGTTCCAATTGCAAGGACTTTTTTCCTGCCGATGGAATCCGATATTTTCCCGAAAACAGGGCTTAGTATTAGGCTCATGAACGCAAAGGTTGCGGTGAGCAATCCCAGTTCAAAAGGTGTCGCGCCAAAGCTTATGGAGTAAAAGGGCAATATCGGGAGTATGATTCCAAAGCCGAATGAGAACATGAATACCGCGAACAGAACGTTCAAAAGGTCGCGTTGTTTTAGGAGTTCGAATAGGCTCATGGGGTCACTTCAAAAGAATTTCAATAAATGTTATGTACACCTAACTTTAGCGTGGGAAGTTTTTTTAATGTATTTTAGGGCGGGTGAAAGGGCTTTTTTTCGGGTTTTTTAGATGTTGTTTGTGATTATTTGTTCCAGCCCGAATTGGATTGCGAGAAAAAAGAAGTAGAGTACAATCAGGTAGATTCCTTCGTCTTTCGATATCCTGTTTTCAGACTTCGAGAGCACGAGCAGGGTTATCATTGAAAAAATCACGAGGAAAAACGAGGTTATGACGAGTAGTGGCTGGCCTGGTTTTATGGGGGCCACCAATGCTATTATGCCAAGGGTTAGCAGGCAGTCCGCGAAAACATTCCCCAATATGTCTCCCAGGCCGAGTTCTCCGTGCTTTTGCCTGTTTGATTTGACTGATACAATAAGTTCGGGCGTGCATGTGCCAATGGCGACCATTATGCCGACAAAGAAAATCGGCAATGCGAGGGCGGAATTTATTTGCTTTGCCGCGTCCGTTATCAGGTATGCCGAAAAAATCATTACTATGACCGCGCCTAGCAAAAACACTATTTCCCTGGCGACATAAACATTGTTGTGCCCCAATTCCGTTGTGGGCGTTGTGCTGCTTTTTCTGAGCATGAAAAACAGGTAAATTATGAAGGAAATTATCAGCGCGAGGCCGTCAATTCTTGAAAGTTCCCCGTCCAGGAATAGGACAAGCGGGAGTGCTATGAAAAGAACCAGTTTTTTCATGTCCCCAAAAGTGTGGTTTTCCAGGCTGATTCCGTTTGTCAATACTGCGACCAATCCGACGATTAAAGTTAGGTCGGCTATGTTCGAGCCGATGACAACTCCCGCGCCGAAAGATGGGGCGCCGCTTAGTGCGGAGATTATTCCTATTACCAGTTCCGGCAAAATTGCGACAAGGCCGATGAAAAGAAAACTTACGACAAATTCTGAAAAGCCCCAATGCCTCGCGAGCGGTATCGCCCTTTTTATTGCCTCGGAGGCGGCTTTTGAGAGCAGCAAAAACCCGATTGCAATTACCGCAAAATTAAAAAGTAAGCCTTCGAGCATTTGCAACACAACTCAAGTCCGATTTTTTCGCGAGTTTAAACACTAAAGAATGAACCTATATAAATAATTGCGGCGCTTGGCGGATTTTGAATTCTCCGAGAAAAGTGGGTTGTGTTTTTGGCGACTGCCTTGCGTCGTCATCCGCGATCCATCTGCGATGGGGCATAAATAGTTAGGCTCAGAGTTGAGTTACAACCGTTGCGTCGGTTCGGTCCACCGCGCACCCAACCCTCACAAGAGGGTTCAGTCCTAGGTGGACCGAACCGACGCAACGGTTGTAACTCAACTCTGAGCCTAACTATTTATGCCCCATCGCAGA
>JANLHD010000144.1 GCA_024653865.1 archaeon
TTTTAGAATCTCCAAATAATTTTATGATTTTTTAGCGTTGGTTTTGGGAACCCTTTTGCATCGCTTTTATTATCGCATTCCTCCGAACTGGCCCCTTCCTTAGCACCCTCATTTTTTCCAAATCAAAAATGGTGCTCGGTTCGCTTTTTTTGAGCTTCCCGCCGTCAATCACCAAATCGACTTTTGCCCCAAAATATTTTTCAACTTCCTTCGGGGAAAACGCGGGCTCTTTTCCGTGCAAATTTGCCGAGGTCGCGGTTATTGCCTTTCCGAATTTGCGCGAAAGTTCGCGCGCAATCTCATTGGAAGAAATCCGGAAGGCCACTGTTTCTTTGCTCAAAAAATCAGGAATGCACGCCTTTTTTTTTGCGACCAATGTTAACGCTCCGGGCATCAATGAATCCACAATCCGCTTCGCGCGTTCATCCAAAAAGGCGATTTTCCGGCACATTTGTTTCGATGCGCAAATCAAAATCATTGGCTTTCCTGCGGGCTCTTGCTTTAATTCGCGGAGTTTTTTCACCGCCTTCTCATTGAACGGGTCAACCGCAAGTCCGTAACTCGATTCCGTGGGAAATGCGACAACCCCGCCTTTGCGCAGCATCGCCACCGCGTCTTCCATTATTTCTTCAGCCACCAAATATCACCGCGAGCGCGACAAAGTTGTACAAAAAGTGCGCCAAAAAATTGGGAAGAATCCTTCCGTACTGTTTGTAGGAAATCGCGAGTATCCCGCCGAGCAAGATGGCGCCGATTATTTCCGAAACCGAGCCGTAGCCCAAATGCAGCAATCCGAACAAAATGCTAGAACCCAATATGCCTATTCTGGGGACGAGGAATGCGCGGAAAAAAAATTCTTCCGCAAAAACGCGAAACACCATGAGGTATGCGAGCGCGAGCATGTTTGTTTGCGCAACAGCCCTAATCGCATTTTCCACGCCGGCAAAATCATTCACCCCAAGCGAGTAGAGCGCGAAAGAAATGAGCATTGAGTAAATGAGTATTGCCAAAAATATTTTTCCGGCGAGGATGGCATCATCAATCGGGCTTGCCTTCACAAGCCCAAAGTCAATTTGCCTTGGCCTTCTTTTTTCAAAGAAATAAATGAACGCAATCGGCGCGAGCAAAAGCAGTGCGTCGAAAATAATGTTGGTTGCGAGGAATTCTTGCAACTATTCTCACTTGAATTCCGTGAACCCGCATTTTCCGCAGTGGCGCCTGTTGCTGTGCTCCGCCATGAATACTCCCGAGCCGCATTTGGGGCAGGTTTTTTTCCTCTTAAGGGAGTTGCCCTCGACCTTGTAATATGTGCCCTTCTTCATGGTGGGGTGCTTTGTGTGCGCCTTCTTTCCTTTCGATTCTTTTTTTTCAGCCATTCAAAATCACTCTTTCTTTTCCTCTGCGCCTTGTGCAGCCTTTGGCTCCTCTTTCTTTTCCACTTCTTTTCCGAAGTTCCTAACCTTTATGAAAGGCAATTCGGTTTTTTTTAATTCCTCTTCGCTCTTGTAAATTCTCGCGGTTCCCGAAAGGTCGGTGCTCCCAAAACTGGTTTTAAGAACGTCAACCACCAGCATTTTTTCATCCGCATTGGTGTGTGCCGCAACCTGCTTTCTTATTTCCTGCCTCGAGGGCGTTGCCTGCGCCTCCTTTACAGTAAAACTGACCTCTTGCCTGTTGAGCAATGGGTTTTGTGTCTTGCTTTCTATGTGTACTCTCATTTTCAAATCACCTGCTAAGCCTTAGCGCGTATTTCCCTTTTTTTGTGATGCCCATTTTTTGGGCAATCTCGCTCGCGTCCGCGTTCAGTATTACCGTGTATCCTCTCCAAAATGTCGTGAAGGAATTGCTTCCGCAAACCGGGCACACGTCCCCGCCCTCTTCTAGGACATACCTGCAGCTCCTGCACGCCTTATCCTGCTTCACCATTATTTCTCACCTTTTTTTCCCTTATCCTTCTCTTTTTCCTCTTTTTTTTGCGGAGCCTTTTTTGCCGCCTTCTCTTCCTTCTTTGGCCAATCATCCTTTCCAAGGCCTTCTTGCCTCATCGTAAGGCCAATTTTGGAGCTTGAGATGGTTCCCTTGAGGCTTATTGTCACAATTCTTGCCTTCACTACGTCCTTGGTGGTGAGCCTTTTTTTGGTTTCTTTTCCCACAAAGCCCGGGAGCTTTGCGTCATAGTTGATGTAATCGTCCATTATCTGCGAGACGTGAACAAGCCCTTCGAGCGGCCCTGTTTTTACGAACGCCCCGAACTCGGTCACTTCGGAAACCTCTCCCTCCACAAGCTCGTGCATTTTCGGCCTGTATGTGAGAAGCCCCACGTCCGCCTCGTAGTACGCCGCCCCGTCGCCGGGAACAATTCTTCCGTCGCCTATCTTTCCGACCTCTGTTACGGCTATCACGACCCCGAGGTCCTCATCCAAGACTCCCTCGTAAACCGATCTTGCCTGCTTGAATATGGATTCCTCAAGTTTGCCGCCCAGGTCTGCGGGAGGCACCCTTATAGTGTCAGTTATGGTATATTTCATGTACATGTTTGCTCACCACCTAATTAAGCTCCAGGAACTTGCCCTGCCTTAAATGCAACACCTTGCCATTCAATTCCTTTACGGAAGCCTTTAATTCCTTATCATTCGTCGCCACAGCCGCGACCTTTGCAAGTTCAAGGAGCGCCAAATCCGCGTTTTTGGCGGAATTTTCCACTATCTGCGCATTGTTTTTTTCCATAAGTTCCATTGCAATATTCACTTCCTTTCTGATTGCCTTGTTCTTTTTTGCAAGCATTTCCATCTCGCTTACAACCTGCTGCGGCACGAGAAAATCAACTCTTCCAAACATCTGCTTGCACTGCGCAAAAACATCAACTTTGTTGCGCACAATCGCAAGAAGAATATTCGTATCGAGGGCAACTTTCTTCGAGCCAATCACCCCTTGTACTCCCCGTATGCGCGAAGCCTCCAGCCTGATTGTTCGCGCTTGCTGATTGCAACTTTTTGCCCCTTTTCAATCACGGCCGCATTGCGCAGCCTGAAACTCACGGTGTTCTTTCCCGAAGTTCCGGTAACCTGCCCGATAACAGTTGAGGTTCCAACTGCGAGCACCGCATAATCCCCCGCCTTTAGGTCCGCATTTCCCTTGTCCAATAGCCGCTCAAGCGCCGTTACTTCGAGCACCAGTTCCATTTGCGGCCTTGGAAGCGAACCCGGCCTTGCAATGATTTGGCCGCGCAGCTCGTCGTTTTTCATGTAAAACGGGTCGATTTTTGTCCCCACTGCAATCAATCCGCCCGCCTTTGCCTCATCAATCATTCCGCCCTCAACCCCAAGGCTTGTGACAGTTGTCGTCATTGGCTTTCCCTCTATTCCGGGGCTGATTTCTATTTCATCGCCCACACAGATTTTTCCGCTGATAATGCTTCCGCCAATCACGCCGCCCTTTAGGTCCTTTGGCTTTGTGCCAGGCTTGTTCACATCAAAGCTCCTCACCGCGAACATGCGAAGGTCCCTGGACTCGTTTCCTTTTGGCGTCGGAATGTGCTTTTCGATCGCCTCGATCAAAATGTCAATGTTCACTCCCTGGTTCGCCGAAATCGGGATGATTGGAGAATTTTGGTAACCATAATCTGCGAGGAATTTTTGTATTTCCT
>JANLHD010000147.1 GCA_024653865.1 archaeon
CATGGAAAACTCGCCAAACCAGACCCTTCAGCATTAATCATGGCGTATAAGCAAATCTCGGCGCATGTCCTTAGCCAAAAAAGCGAGCGGGTGCGACTCGAAGAGGAACGCATGCTCTCAGAATGGGCGGGTCCGGAAACCGCAAAAAAGGTAATAGCCGGATTATCCAAAGGTGACGTATTTATGATTAGCCTGAATGACCCAAAAGTCACACTAAAATTGTTGGTAATTCCAAAAAATTTCCTAACTACAAAAGAGGCGCGAAAGATATCCCCGCATTTTAGGGGCTTTAAAATAATAGAAGAACATCAATTCGAAAAATTAGTCAGGAAAAATCTAGGAATAATCAATGCATTGCAAGGATTCATAAGCCAGAAAGACTAACCTCTTGGATATGTACTGCAAAAAAATATTTAGATAAACTCCATTACTTCACCAAGGGCTTTTTTCGGCTTTTTCTGCGGCTCCTCGTCCGGATAACCGTAAAATAATACGAGCATCACAAAACCCTTTTTCTCGCCAATGAGTTCTGCGATTCGTTCGCGGTCCTCTTCTTGCGTTGTCGCGGCAATTGCCTGCAAGGAGCCAAGACCCAAAGAAATTGCGGCAAGGTTCATGTTCTGCGCCGCCATGGCGCAGCTATACAACAAGCCCTTGTCCTCGGATTCGCACACAAGAATTATTGGCACCGCGATTTCAACAAAAGAAGTGTCCTGCTCGTACAAACCCTGCTTTTTACGCGCATCCGCATAAATTTCACGCAGGATTTTTTTCTTTTCGGGGTCCTCAAGAACAACGAATTTCCACGGCTGCTTGTTGAATGAACTCGGCGCCGTGATTCCGGCGGCAACAATTTTTTCTATAAGTTCGCGCGGAACTTTTTTGTTTTTGAATTTGCGCACGCTCCTGCGCGAGAGCATGAGCGAGTAGAGCGAGCCGTAATCCATTCTGTTCTTGAGGACAACCATAATTAGAAATACCTCCAAAACATTTAATTTCCATATGCGAACACGAAAGATGCAAGGGTACTCATACAAAAGCAGGGGAAAAGGGGCGCCTGTTGTTCGGTTCACTTCTAAAGGGTTGGAGGGCGCCGCGAAATCGCCTTCCGGGATAGCAAAAGAATTTGGCTTACCGGAAAAAAATGCGCATGCATTTCTCTCCAAACTGCAAAGGCGCGTGGAGTCCATGGCAAAGCAATCGGCAAGAGGGGAAAAGGCGACTGATTCATTTGTGGAGCTTGGCGTTCCCAATCCAAACTCAAAATTCTCCGAACACAGCCTGCTGTTCCGCGTAAGGCACGACCCGAGAAACCCAGAAGTTTTTACGCTAAGGCAGGCAGGAGTCGGGCACACGATTCTTGCAATCAGGGACGAACGTGACCCGCACGGAAAACTAGACCCCTACGAACGACTGAAATTAATATTGGAATCCGGGTTCAGAAGAACCGATTTTCCCAATGCCTCAAGGTCCGGTTCGTATGATTCAATCCATGCAAAATCCAATTTAAAAGGACGCCAAGGCGATAGCTATGTCCTTTGGTTTTTGTCGCCCTATGAATCCTCAATTGCTTACAAGAATGATTATGCGGGGTTGCCATCATCGCCTCCACGGCAAGTTTCGAAAATAACAATCAGGCTTGCCGCAAACCTTGTGGAAGAGCAAATTAGGGCGCGGATAAAAGAATACAAAATGGAACTCGCAAAATTCGGAAAACCAATTGAATTTGTCGCATCAAAAAAAAGGGTTGCCTACGCAAAAGACGGCGAACAAATCAGGTTGCTTTGAAGGCATTTAATGAGCTTTTTTTATTGCCATTGATTTTGAAAAAAAAACATTTTTATATGCGTGAAGTCCTGATAGGTTCATGCCGAGAAAAAGGAATCTTGATAAAGTTCATGAGCTAATGAGTTTTCACGTTCCGGGTGATGCCAAACGCACAAAGTTGCGTGTGACCCCAAAGGGCCCGCCGTATGAGGCTGAAAGAAGAAGAATTAACCCACCGCGTGCATATGAGCTGGCCAAAACAGGGGAGATAAAAGGCACTGCACGCGAGCTTTTTGTGAATTTGGGTGTCGAGGCACGCGGGCTTGGCACAAAAAAAGCCGCAAAACGCAGGAAATACAGCTCCAAACCAGAGAAGGAAAAAAATTATTTAAAAAACTTGGTTCAACGATTTGTTGACGGGCAAATAACCAAAAATGATTACAAGGCACTAAGGGCAGAATTTCTAAAATTCAAGGGGAAAAAAACTTTCTGGGAAAATTCGCCCGAACTGGCGGCACTTCCAAAGCCATCAATTACAAAGAGGGTTAAATGGCGTGCGCAAAAACTTGCCAAAAAGATTAGGCACGAATAACCAAAATTATTTTTCCACGTAATCAAGCCACTTCTCGAACTTTTTGTCCTTGCCGTGGATGATGTCATAAAAGCGTGCCTGCAGTTTCTTCGTAACCTGCCCTGGCTTTCCCGCGCCTATTGTGCGGTTATCAACCTCGCGAATCGGCGTCACCTCCGCCGCGGTGCCCGTGAGAAAAGCCTCGTCCGAAATGTAGAGCTGGTCTCTTGTGAACAATTCCTCGCGCGCCTCTATTCCTTCCGCCGCAGCGACTTCAAGCATTGATTTGCGCGTGATTCCCTCAAGCGCGTTCGTTGCTGGCGGCGTAATTAAAACGCCGTCGCGCACAATGAAAATATTTTCGCCAGAGCACTCGGAAATATACCCCTGTGCATCGAGCATAATTGCCTCATCATAGCCTGCATTTAGCGCCTCCATTTTTGCAAGCGTGGAATTAACGTAATTGCCCGTGGTCTTCGATTTTGTTAGCATCACATTCACGTGGTGCCTTGTGTACGAGGAAATTTTCATCCGAATGCCGTTCTTCACCCCGTCCTCGCCTAGGTATACGCCCCAAGGCCAGGCCGCTATTGCGGAATCGACGCCGCATTTTCCCGTGGCAAGGCCCATCTGGCCGTAGCCGAAATAAACAATCGGCCTTATGTAGCATTCCTTGAGTTTGTTTTTGCTAACAACCGCCTTGCACGCATCCTCATATTCTTTTTGCGTGAAATTCGCCTTCACCTGCACAATGTGCGCCGAATCCAAGAGCCTTTTCACGTGGTCCTTTAGGCGAAATATTGCAGGCCCCTTTGGGGTGTCGTAGCACCTTATGCCTTCGAACACCGCGGTCCCATAATGCAGCGAGTGCGTGAGGACATGTATTTTTGCGTCCTTCCAGGGAACCATTTTCCCGTTCATCCAGATGAATTCGGTTTCTTCCAAAAATCAAACACCTTTACGCAGAATTTTGCACGAATAGTTATTTAAGCCTTAAGCCGCGCTGCGAAAACCCGTTTTAATGGAAATTAGCTGCAGGAGATATTTTGTCGCCATAATGTTATTCAGGAATTTGTCCTTAACATACAATGAATAATCGGCATTTTTTTCTTCCCTAAGATATTGCTGTGCCAGGGCAATTCCCGCCTGATATTCTGAATACGCCTTATGGAATTTTGGTATGACTTTTTCCTTATTTTTCAGCTTTGCAATAAACGAGTCCACCAACACATTGCGCTCATCCGAACCGAGTTTTGCAAAGCCTTCGGGAGTTACGATATTTGCCTGCCTGAGAAGCTTTTGGGTTTCTTTAGAGCAAAACTCCCTTAAAAAAAATTCGTTGTGCCTAAGAATTGATGCCTCGTTTTTTTCGTGCATCCCAAGCATTGCCCGCCTGAACCGCTCTTGCGGGCTTACGCCCCGTGCACGTGCTCGAAATTGCACATCCCTTAAAGCGCGCATAATTCTGTTTGCAAATCTCATAACATCAATAATAGAATTAATTTTGGTTTTATTTAAAGTTTCCCCGAGGGACCAAGAGGAGGAAAAAACAGATGCGATTCATTAAAAGCAATTATTGCGCATGTTAGGAATATGCATGCAAAAAAAATTGTTATGGTGACCGCCTATGATTACCCTTCCGCAAAAATAGCAAACGCCGCCGACGTTGACATGATTCTTGTTGGCGACTCCGCCGCGAACGTAATACACGGAATGAAAAGCACCAAAGAAATCGGAATGCACGAAATGCTTTTGCACGTTGCCGCGGTTTCGCGCTCAAAGCCAAAAGCGCTCGTTGTTGCGGACATGCCATATGGTTCGGACACAACCCCCCTAAAGGCACTGGGCAATGCACGGCTATTCATTAAGGCGGGCGCCGGCGCCGTGAAAATAGAGGGTGCAAAGCCGCAGGCCATCGAGGCAATTGCAAAGGCGGGAATTTTGGCAATGGGCCATTTGGGCTACCTTCCGCAAACCGCGGAAAAACCCGCTGTTGAGAGGGACGAAAAAGCGCTTTTGAGGGACGCCAAGGCGCTCGAAGCCGCCGGCGCATCCTGGATCGTGCTCGAACTCGTGCCGGAAAAGATCGCAAAAAAAATTTCACAAACAATTTCAATTCCAACAATTGGAATCGGCGCGGGAAGGTATTGCTCTGGCCAGGTGCTCGTGTTCCACGACATTTTGGGCCTTGGAGACCCGGATTTTAACCCGAAGTTTTTGAAAAAATACGCCTCTCTCGGGGAGGGCGCTGTCAAGGCGATTAAAAAATATGCAAAAGAAGTGCGCGAAGGAAAGTTCCCGGAGAAAAAAAATGTTTATTGAGGCTGCTTTTTCATGCCAGGATTTTTTCGCGCAGCAATCGGCTTGAAAAAAAGAAAAAAAACTTTATTTGCAAGCTCTTTTTCCATTTTCGCCAAAAATGAGTGCACCTCGGCGATTGTTGCCCCATTATTCAGCCCATTCGCATGCAATTGCCGCATAGTCAATTCGGAAGGGGAATAACCGTTCTCCAAAAGCCGCCTTCCAACGCCTGGAATGAACGAGTAATCAACAAATGAGGGCGTTTTTAGGCCGGAAAAAAAACCACCCACCTCCTCTTCCGTAAAAAATTTTGACGCACCGCTGTCCCTTAATATTTGCCCCTCCAATTCATGCTTGTACTGCCCAAACTGCCCCGCCCTGAAAAATGCCCTCT
>JANLHD010000148.1 GCA_024653865.1 archaeon
ACTGCCACTGCGAATTTGATGATGGTTAGCGAGAAGTGAAAAATCCTATAAAATGAATTTCATTTTAGCCTTCTTTTGCCGAGGTTGAGCCGCCGAAAAAGTTTTCGGCGAGGCATTGGTTTTGGCGTTTCAATTATGCCATTATGATACTTAAACTTCGGCGCGCGATTTTGGAAGCTGATTTCGAGGGCGTCGGTTAGGATTGTTGATGCAAAAGTTTTCCCAAGCGGGCGGAATAAGTTCAAGATTCTTTGCCTATACGGGGGTTTTGAAAGAAGCTTGGGCAGAGTTATGTGCCCCATGCCCATCCAAATGTAGATGATAGGGCGCCTTCCAAGTCGCCTGGCCATTTCTTTTGCGACAAAGCCATCGACTTTTTCGGCAAATAAAGCGCTTCTCCCTTCTACCGTTGGCGTCTTTATCAAGTCCGCGGTAGTTTCATGTATTTTTCGCAGTAGGTTGGATTTTCCGTCGCGCATGTCGCGGGTATATTTTAATTGCGTGTGTTGAACCGCAGCTGCTCCAACTATCCATGCGCCAATTCCGGATATTGCCTGATATGGCCACTTTGCTTTTGCCTTTCTTGCGATTCCAACGCCGGATGCAGATGCGGTTGCACCGCCAAGCAATAGGGGCGCTGCAAATTTTAAAAATTCCCTTCTTGAAACACCTTCCTGCAGGTCTACATCCAGGTGCCAAACACTCTTGTTATTTTCACGGGCTTCGTCAATAATCCCTTTGTAATCTTTCTCCAAAATCTCCAGCGTTCTTTGGGGCAATTCACCAGAGTCGCGGCCCCGCCCAAAATCTGACAGTTCCAAAGCAAAAGCATCGGCTTCGTGAAAAACGCCCTTGATGATTGGCTTGTTGTTCGGGTGCTGGCTCAATTCAACTATGTAATCTGCGTTTACTCCATTTACCCTGCTAATTGCCATTTATAAGCTAACAATTTCGTGGTTTAAAAGGCTGCTTTCTGTCAACAAACCCCTTCGCCAATTGCGAGAGGATTAAAACTCCTTTTGTGTGTTAAGTTTGTCATGGGTTTTCTTGATTTTTTATCGCCGCCAAAGGCGAAGGAGGTTTCTTTGGAAGAGGCAAAGAGGCTTGTTTTGGAGGCGGCTAAAAAAGAGGAGAAGGAGCTTGCCGATTATTGTTCGAAAAAGTTTGCGCAGATAAGGCACCTTGTTTTGAACCTTTCTAGGAATGCGGAAAAAATGGAGTCCGCGAACCGCGAATCCGACAAGAATGAGAGGGTTTTGAGGGCGGCTTTGAGTTCGCAGAAAAACCTGGCGAGGCAGGTCATGGGGCTTTCAAAAAAACTCGTGCCGCCGCAGTCAACCGGAATTGCCGAAGTCAGGAAATATTCCGTGGAATCCTTGAATTCGGTCAGAACCGGGCTTTTGCCTTATTGGAAAAACATTGTTCTTGCAAAGATTGTGATAGGCGATGAGGTGAAGCGCCTTGGCGAGGACCTTGAGGAACTTGCGGGGGTTTTTGAGGAGCTTCATAAAAAGGTTTTTTCGGAAAAGCTAGAGGCATTGTTTTCCGCCAAAATCGGTTTCGAGAGGCTTGAGGAATCGGGGCAAAAGCTCGCGGAGATTGCGGGCCGCGAAGTTGCGCAAAAAAAGAGGGTAGCCGCCCAAAAGGCGCGTGTGCAGGAGACGCAGAAATCGCACAGTGATTTGAGGGCTTCGAAGGCCGCGGAGAAAATGAAGGCGGTTGAGCAGGAACTTGAACAGCTCGCGGATGAAAAAAAAAGGCTTGGGGAGGAGTT
>JANLHD010000149.1 GCA_024653865.1 archaeon
GATGCGTCGTGTTTCGTTTCAAGCCGCTCTCCTCGAAGGACGTGGAGGAAAAACTAAGGGACGTCGCAAAAAAAGAAAATGTCCAAATGGAGGACGCGGCGTACAAGGCAATCATCTACGTCTCAAGCGGCGACATGAGAAAGGCGATAAACGTGCTGCAGGCGGCAACAGCGCTCGGCGGAAAGGTCACCGAACAGAACGTCTACGAGGTGGCGTCCAAGGCAAGGCCCGAAGAGGTGAAGGAAATGATAAAACTAGCGCTCGCGGGAAAGTTTTTGGAGGCGCGCGCAATGCTTGACAAATTGATGTACGAGTACGGGATGAGCGGAGAGGACGTCATCCTACAGCTTCACCGCGAACTAATCTCAATGCCCGAAGAGGAAGTTTCCGGGAACAAAAAAATCAACCTCATAGACACGATCGGGGAATACAACTTCCGCCTCGTCGAAGGCGCGAACGAGCGTGTGCAGCTCGAGGCACTGCTCGCGCAATTCATGAAGGCGGAAAACTAGTGGCAGAATTGCAGGTGGAATTCTTTTTCATCTATAAGCTGGTAGTTGCGTTTGTGAAGCAGGTCATCAATCCAGTGAATGCTTGCCCTAAAAGCATCCGAATCTTTCATAAGGGCCTTGCCCTTCACCGAATTTAAAAACCATTCGGCTTTGTCTGGCGGGACATATTTTAGCAATTCCAAAACCGACGGCATTCTTGCGTGCTCAGAAAAAAATTGGTCGGCCTTCACAAAAATATGCCTCCCCTCATCTGGCGATAGTTTCCCCTCATGCATCGCCTTTGCAAGAAAAAACTTCAGCAGATTGCGAGGCCTAGCAATAAATAAATCCACATAAAGGTGCTGCCCAATATAATCCAATTCGTATTTTTTTCGCACCTGCTCCCAATTCAGTTGCCTATTTGCCCTTACAAGCTCACTTTTTCCGACCACGCGGGACAGGTTAAGGTACGTCAGGTGCGGCGATAATTGTTGATGGCGGGTAGGCGGCTTCGGTGGCTCGCCATGATGCGCAGACATAGAAATCTAATAGACACAACCGGATAAATAACTTTGCGATGCTCGATGCACGAAAAATTCACACAAAATCAGAGAGCCTGCGCTGCTTTTTCAAATCCTGCAAAAGCACCGAATTCGAGTACCAATAATTGATTGGAATCGTTGCCCTAGATTCCACGTATTTTAGCGCCAAATCCAGGGAATCAAAATCAAGGGGCCTTTTTTTCATAGCATCGCGCACGGTTTCACGCACCTTCCAAACGCCAAGCGAAGGGGTCCCGGCATCGCCAATCTCGCGAAAAACAATCGCCGTGCACTGCCTTCTTGCCGCGAGCAAGTGCTCGGCTATCGCCATGCGCGTGGCATAGTAGCCCCCGGCGGTGTTTTCGGCGTAATTTTTTCTCCCCGCATAAAACTCGTGGTCGGTCATAAAGGTGGGTTCCTTCGAATCGGCGTTCCATGACGCACCCGGCTTCCATGCCTCCATCAATTCAAAGCCCCACTCTCTGGGCACGAGAAGAACCCAAAAATAATTCTCCAAATAATTGGAATGATAGAGCTCGAATTTGTCGATTGCCGGAAAATACCTTATTTTC
>JANLHD010000019.1 GCA_024653865.1 archaeon
CGCAGCTGGAGGAAAAATATGGCAAATGAGTTGCCTTTATTGGCATTAATTCTCATTGTCGCATTCTCCGGGTGCGCGAAACCCCAATTGGATTTTGCAGAAACTAATTTAGGCATTGACGACGAAAATATTTACATGCCGGCAAAAAGCTTTGATGAAATCAGTTTTGCCACCGATGACGGTTTTGTCATTTCTGGAAACCTTTGGAGAGGAAAAGGCGATGCGATTCTTTTGCTGCACATTCTTGATTCAAGCAAGGAATCATATTCTAGCTTTGGCGAAAAATTGAATGCAGCCGGCTTTACCGTGCTTGCAATCGACCTTCGCGGCCACGGCTCGAGCTTGGAGCAGGACGGGTTGAAGAGGCCTTGGAGGGATTTTTCCAACGCCGAATTCGGGCGCATGGAACTTGATGTTGCCTCGGCGAAAAAGTTTTTGGGGCAGCAGGGATTTGCGTTAAGGCACATTGTCGGGGCAAGCATTGGCGCCAACACCGCCCTTAATTATTCTGCAAAAGACCCTTCTGTTCAAAAACTTGTTTTGCTCTCCCCTGGGCTTGATTATAGGGGTGTGAAAACCAAGAAGAACGCGCCGAAGGTTACGGCAAAAACCCTTATTGTTGCTAGCGAAGAGGACGCGTATTCTTTTGGCTCCTCAAAAACCCTCGCGGATTTGATTCCCAACGCCGAATTAAAGGAGCTTCGCGGCGCCGGGCACGGGACAAGGATGCTTTCCGGCACAAGGCTCGAGGACGAGATTGCCCAGTGGCTAAACAAAAGCTAGGTTTACTAAACCCTCCATCTCCCGCACCGGCAATGACCCCTGCTCCAAAATCTTATTCTCCAACCATGAACAAAGTTGTTCAGAGGTGATTTTTGTTGAGTGAAGCAAGGATGGATGAAATCATGGAGAGCATTGAAAAGGAGAGGAAAAATTACCACGACCGCATGATTAACCTGCTCGAGGAGTACGGTGAATTTCGGTGAGAAAAAGCTTTTACGAGGCTTGGGCAATATGGGGCCCCTATGGCGAAAAATTCGGCGTTCTAATTGAAAAACGCCAAAGAATCCATATTGCTTTGCCTTGAAGCAAAAGTCGCGTGAATGTTACAGCACGAGGCTGCCTAGCACCGAACCTACTGCGTAGGAAATAATTGCCGTGAGACCGCCTATTATGAGCATTTCAAGGCCGGCAATGTACCAGGGTTTTAGAATTACTAGGGAGCGCAAGGAACCCACTATGAATATTGTGAGAAAAGTTAGTGCGAATGCGATTGGAAATGCGATGCCCGCTTCCAGTGGCACGAATAGGGAAATAACGAATATGAGAAGGGGCACAAATCCGGCAACAAGGAATGCAAAGTAGGTGTAAAGCCCCGCCTTTATTGGGCTTTTTTGTTCCTGCAACATTCCAAGTTCCTCATGCATCATTGTTTCTACCCAAACTGTTTTGTTCGATGTTATTAGTTCAACGAGTTTTTCGAGTTTTTGGCCGGAGAACCCCTTTTTTTTGTAAATCTGCCGTATCTCCTCTTCTTCTCCCTTCGGGTAATTGTCCACTTCCCAAGATTCCCTCTTGTATTCGTGTTCGTAATAATCCTGGTCCGATTTCATGGAGAGGTAGTTCCCGACCGCCATTGAAAGGCCGTCCGCGATGAGGTTCGCGAATCCGAGGACCAAAATAACTCCCGCGCCAAGGCCGGCCCCTGCCGCTCCAGCAACAACCGCGAATGTGGTCACTATGCCATCGAGCGCGCCGTAAACCATGTCGCCCAAAAAATCTGCGTGCCCTTCGGTTGACTGTTCCTTGTCGAATGCCTCGTGAGAGTGCGCATGCTTTGTTTTCTTGAGATCCTTTTGCGCGTACGCGCTGCGGGCCTGGTCTACCCTTGTTGTACTAACCATGATTATTAACACCTGCAAAACGTTTATTAAAAAAACCTTGAAATAGTTTCGCGTTTTCGCCGCGCAAAGCAATATATAACCGTAAAACAATTTTAATTCCGGGAAAGAAATGGTCAACTGGCACTCAATAGGAGCAAAGGAACTGCTTAAAAGGTTCGATTCCAAAGAAACAGGGCTATCGGAAAAACAGGTGGAAAAGCGAATCGCGGAGTTTGGCGAGAACCGCATTGAAATCGGCAAAAAGGTGTCCATATTCGAGCTTCTTGTTGAACAATTCACCTCGCCGCTTGTTCTCATGCTCTTTGCCGCCGCACTCTTCTCTTTTTTGTTCGAAAAGGGAATCGATGGAATACTAATACTCTCCATAGTGATTGCGAACGGGCTTTTCGGCTTCCTGCAGGATTATAACGCCGAGAAGAGCATTGAGGCGCTCAAAAAACTTGGTTCCCCAAGGGCTTTTGTGTACAGGGACGGCACGGTGCATGAGATTGATTCCGCAAGGGTGGTTCCGGGCGACATAATACTGTTAAAGGAAGGAATCAAGGTTCCGGCGGATGCGCGCATAATAGAGTCGGATGAAATAGAGGCGGACGAATCAATACTCACGGGAGAGAGCAACCCGGTCGCAAAAAAATCTGGGGCGCTTGCCGAAGGCACGGTGTTGGCGGAGAGAACCAACATGCTCTTCATGGACACGCTAATAGTTCGGGGAAGGGGAAAGGCAATCGTGGTGGAAACAGGGAAGGGCACGGAAGTGGGAAAGATTGCGAGCACCCTGCAGGCGATACAGGAACAGCCAACCAAGTTCCACCGCGAAATCGAGGAACTTAGCAAAAAAATCGGTTCAGGGGTAATTGTTTTGATTGTCGCAATCGGTGTGACGCTCTATTTTGTGCAGAGCGTCGAATTAATCGAAGTGATTTTTACATCCGTGAGCCTCGCGGTTGCCGCGATTCCGGAAGGTCTGCCCGCGGTTGTCACGCTCTCGCTTGCAATCGCCACGGGAAAGATGCTCAAAAAAAAGAGCCTCGTGCGAAAACTCTCTGTAATCGAAACCCTGGGGTCGGTGGACGTTATTTGCACGGACAAAACTGGAACACTCACCGAGAACAGCATGACCGTACAGGAAATTTATTTTAATGGAAAAAACTTTGGCGTGAGCGGCTCCGGAAGAAGCATTGAGGGCGAATTCCTTGAGGCGGGAAAAAAAGTTCCGGGGGGCGAACTCAAAGAAGTGCTCCTTTGCGGCCTTGCATGCAACGACACCATAATACAGGGGTCGGAAAAAAGCCCCGAGTTTTTGGGCGACCCCACTGAAGTTGCACTCACGGTGAGCGCACTTAAAGGGGGAATTTCCTTGGAGGGAATGAAGCGAACAAAAGACATCCCTTTTTCCTCCATTCGAAGGCGGATGACAACGGTATATGATTTTGGCGCAAAAGTGGTTGCTTACTCGAAGGGCGCGCCCGAGGTCATAATTGAATCGTGCGACAGGATCCTTCTCGAAGGAAAGGTGAAAAAACTCGGGGCAAAGGAAAAACAGGAAATTTTGGCCGCAAACAACGCCATGGCATCCGGGGCAATGAGGGTTCTTGGCTTTGCGCACAAGGAATTGGATGGAAATGGGGGCGAGGAGGAGGGAATGGTTTTTTTGGGGCTCCAGGCAATGATTGACCCTCCCAGAAAGGAGGTTTCAAAGG
>JANLHD010000020.1 GCA_024653865.1 archaeon
GTTTTTCTCGAGGACAAAAATTACGCAAACGCATTCGACTCCCTTTCCGTGGACGTGAACATTCCGACCCCACAATCCTGGGGAGGAACCGACAAGAACGTTTCATTTGACGCGCTCCCCCAATGCCTGCGGTACTCGATTCTTGATTCCAACGAAATGAAGCTGGAGTTCACATGCCCGGACTTCAACGCAATGCTCGTGGAAAGGCAGGACCTAAATTTTTCACTGCGCACAAACCACGACTTCAACGCGCTCACATGCACAATCAACGGGGCAAGTGGTTGCTCGTATTCGGATTACAACTCGCAAGATTCGCTTCCCTATTTCAGCGTCACCTTCCTTGACGCCAATTGCTTCAATTGCGCATTGCCAAGCACAGTGATTGGTTCGCACTACGACCCGCTCCAGGAAAACAGCGTGCGCATGTACTGCACGGGCGCCGCATGCGAATCCTCGGCACTTGACCTAAATCTCTCCGGCGGGACAACACACCTGCGCTATGCGGGCCAAATAATGGATGCTGTAATCGCTCTTGAAATCGGCGAAGTGGAATCATTTTCCCTTGCCGACGTAAACATTAACGTTTTCAATCAGACATTCGGCGCAAGAAGGTGGGGCTAATGGATTTGCGTTTAATGGATTTGCGCGCAATTGCAATAATTGCCATCGCCGCGGCACTCCTTGCAGGAGCAATTGTATTCCTGCCAAGCCAGGGCATTGCAAATGAAATATTCCTAGAAGTTGGGTCAGAGAACATTGCAAGCGGCGAAGAACTCGCGATAAAGGCAATTGCGCCAAACGCAGACCGCATATCCCTGCTTTTTGGAAAAGAATACCGCGAAATTCCCTGCACTGCGTCCCTAGACGCATCCCTAGATGCATCTGCGGAAAATTGCACTCTTTCGGCCTCGTTTTTTCCGATGCCCGGAGTTTACGTGGCCAAGGCAACCGGGTTTTTCGGCGAAGAGCAAAGGCAAGCCGAGAGGCGAATCATCGTGACACGAAGCGAAATGCAATGCGTGAACAATGTGGCATTCGGGGAATGCTCCGAAAACAAGCCATTTTACTGCGAATTTGGTACGGGAAAATTAATTGAAAATTGCGGAATGTGCGGATGCGAAGAGGGCCTAAAATGCCTTGGAAACATTTGCATTGCAGTCCCAGGCGAGCTCTCAATCGCAAGGCTTGGGCACCCAGAAAAAGCCCTTGCCGGAAAAGAATTTTTTGTAAAAATAATTGCCAAGGCAAAAGAGGCCATCAAAGAAGGCGCACAGTACAACGCAAAAATATTCGTCGCAGGAAAGCAATTTTCCCAAAAATTTTTTGCCCCGCAACTTGAAATCGGGGAGGAGCACGAGTTCTTGCTCGCAATAACAATTTTCGAAACCGGGTTGTTTGACATTAATGCCACAATAACCCCCGTGGACAATAACTCATTTGCCGCGGAATTTTTCGAGTCGCAATCAATAGAATCGGTTTTGGCGGCACAAAAGCCCGCGGCGCCAGTTCTCTTTGCGTTTGCGGAGGGGGATGATGCGGTGCTCGAGTGGTCCAAACCCCAAGGTGCCTCGGGGTTTCGGGTTTACAAGAGCTCACAGGCAAACGCCGCATACATCGCATACACTTTCCACTCAGAATACTTTGGGGGTGAGGCCGGCGCGGTAATACAGGGCCTTGAAAAAGGAAAGCATTATTTCGTTGTTACCGCCGTCGGTGAACTCGGCGCAGAGAGCGATTATAGCGAACCAAAATCAGTGGAGGTCGGCTGATAATAATATAAACATCAAAACAGTTGAATTAGAGTGAGTGCAATGGGCATCATAAGCGATTTTTTATCCAGAATTTTCGGGAAAAAAAAGGTTCAGGGCAAGGAAAAGCCCGCGGGCCTTGCAAAAAAAGAGCCAAAAGCCGTGGCCCAAACCAGGGGTAAAATGAAAATCCCCAAAAGGCCAAAAAATCCGCCGAAGGTCGGGGTAAATGACTTGGTGCATGAAATTGACCAATTTGAACTCGAAAAACAATTGAAAAAATACCGCAAAACCATCCAGGAAATGAGAAAGGAAATAGAGGCCCTGCGCTCAAAAATCAAAAAGCAAAACATCGGCCCCAAACAGGCTCTGGGCGGCGTGCAAGTAATCTACAACGAACTCAAGACCGAGAAGCGCAACATTGACGGCGAAATGAAGCAAACAAAGAACCTCATGGATTTTTTGGAAAAGGATTTTTTGCGCCACAAGGTCTCCGAGGACATGTTCCGCAAAAAAATGTTCGATTATCGTGAAAAACTCCACATCCTAAACATGGAGCAAAAGGAACTCGGGGACCAAAAAAACGATTTGAAGAAAACAACAAGTGAAATTCCCCGCATAATCCCTGTTTCGCTTGACCAATTATCGCGCACCGAAAACCTCGAAAAACTTTTGATAAAACAGCAAGAAACCCTGGAAAAAATAGCGAGCCAGGGGGAAATTGCAGCAAAAACCGCAGGGGCAAAAATTCCCAAGCGCCAGCCTGCTTTTGCGCCGGCTCCCCAGCCAGATTCCAAGCCAGCCTCGGCGCCGGCCTCGGGACCGGCAAGTGCGGCAAAGCCAACGAAAAAAGAGGAAATAAAAACCGTGAAAAAAGGGTTTAGTGCAGCCCCAAAATCAGAATCGATAAATAAATTCCTCGAGGAAAAATCCAAGGGCAAGCTCGACTCGGGCAAGCTCGTGGAGGCGGAGCAAAAAATCGGCCAGGTAATGCAAAAGTACGGCGTAAGCGAGGGCGAAATAGAAAAGCGCCTGCAAAACACCAGCACGGGCGATTTGGTGGCATCAATCAACAAACTCGTTGGCATAATAGAGCTTGAGAGGGCCGCGCACAAAAAATCCCAGGAAGCCGAAAAAATCGAGACCGCAATGCGCTTCACCGAGCCCATGAAACAGGTCGAGGAAATAAAGGGAATAGCAACAGAAATCAAAAAGCACAGAATCCTCACGGACTTTGACAGGATATTCACATTTATTGCCGCAAACGGAAGGGTAAAGATGGGGCAAATTTCAAAAGAACTCGGCATTCCAAGAAAGCGCGTGGAAGAATGCTGCATTCTTTTGCAAAAGGAACGCCAGGCGGAAGTCAATTACCCGCCCATAGGCGACCCATTCGTCCAGCCCGTTGGCTTCGATGAAAAACTTGCGCAATCAAAAAAAATCGCAAAGGAATTGGCAAAAGAAAAAAAGGGGAAGGTGTAAGGTGTGGCTGACAAACTGCTGAAGGAATACGAGGTAGAAAGCGACGGAGTTGGCATCGGGGTAAAGGTCGTTTACCGCCAGGGCGAATTCGTGAAAAGCTATTTGGTGGACATCCCCGAATACGGGGAGGGCACAAAGGCGCTGCTCGTGAACCTCAAGCGCGAAATAATAATGGACTCGAGCCTCAAGGCCGAAAAGCTCCTTGACCCCAAGTTCATAGAGCAATTAAAACTGCAGTTCCGACAGAGGGGGGAAAAACTAATTTCCAAGGAACTCCCACAAATAGACGCTGACACAAAAAACGCCATAATAGGAATACTCCTAAACGAAATGCTCGGCCTTGGAAAACTCGAGTTTTTGCTCGCCGACGGCGACCTAGAAGAAATCGTTGTCAACAACGCAAAGGACCCTGTGTGGGTCTACCACAAGGAATTCGGCTGGCTCAAAACCGACATCAACCTCGATTCCGAGGAACAGATACAAAACTACGCGAGCATAATAGCAAGGCGCGGCGGAAAACAAATAACCATCCTGACCCCTTTGCTTGACACACACCTGGTGAGCGGCGACCGTGCAAACGCGACCCTCTTTCCCATAAGCGGAAAGGGAAACACGATCACAATCAGGCGGTTCAGAAGGGACCCATGGACGGTCACGGATTTCATTAAAAACAAGACCGCGAACTCTGA
The DNA here is from genome assembly GCA_024653865.1 of archaeon. GTDB lineage: Archaea > Iainarchaeota > Iainarchaeia > Iainarchaeales > Iainarchaeaceae > UBA493. The sequence continues at coordinate 3,920 of JANLHD010000020.1, forward strand.
TGTCATGGCTCTAATTTGGATGTGCATGCAGTATGAACTCAACATGATCCTCTCCGGGGGAACCGCATCCGGAAAAACAAGCTTCATGAACATCTGCCTGCCGTTTATACAGCCAAACCACCGCGTGCTCACAATCGAGGACACGCGCGAACTCACCTTGCCGGAATTTTTGCACTGGGTGCCAATGACCACGCGCGAGCCGAACGCCGAAGGAAAGGGCGGGGTCACTATGCTCGATCTTTTGGTGAACAGCCTAAGGCAAAGGCCCGACCGCATAATTGTAGGCGAAACAAGAAGGCAACGCGAAGCCGAGGTAATGTTCGAGGCGATGCACACGGGCCACAGTGTGTATACCACATTCCACGCGAACACCGCGGAAGAAACCATAAGAAGATTCACCAATCCCCCGATTGACATCCCTCCAACGCTTCTTGATTCGGTTCACCTGAACGTTGTGATGTTTCGAAACAGGCGCCTTGGGGTAAGAAGGGTTTTGCAGGTAGCGGAGTTCATCCCTGAAAAGAGGGGCAACGAGGAATCCCTCAAGGCAAACACTTTGTACAGGTGGAGGCCGCAGGATGATTTGATTTTAAAGGACTCCGACAGCATCAGGCTCTTTGACGAACTTTCAATGCACACAGGCCTCACCTACGACGAAATAAAAAAGGATTTGGTCGGAAAAAAGAAGGTACTCGATTGGCTTGTGAAGAACGATTTGCACAACGTCAACCAGGTTGGAAAAGTAATGGCGCGCTACTACCTTGACCAATCAGAGGTCATGGCGGTTGTTGAAAAGAACAAGAAATTTGATGACCTATGACACAAAAAATCCCGTTCAACCCGTTGCCGGAAAAAGTGCTCCTAGCAATAGCCAAGCGATTTCGCGGCACGGGCGCGACGATACTTCACATGTTTCCGGGCATTGAAACCGACCTGAGGCACGGGGAAATAGACATAGAAAAGGAGACATACGCCGCGGCAATGTTCATTTTGCCGGTGTTCTACTTCTTTTTCATAGGCATTCTCGCATACATTTTCGCAACAAGGCTCGCACCCCAATACCTATACACGGCGCCCCTGGGGCTTGGCGCATTGTTCGCCGCGCTCATCTTCATTCAGCTCCTCTTTTACCCAAAAATCATTGTGAAAAAAAAGGTCAGGGGCCTTGAGCGAAACCTGGTGTTTGCGCTGCGCACAATCCTTGTGGAAATAAAATCAGGAGTGACGCTCTTTGACGCAATCAACATTGTGGCACAAGGCGACAACGGCGAAGTTAGCCGCGAATTCAAAAAAACCGTGGAAAAAATCGAGACCGGCTACTTCCAGGAGCAGGCAATTGAAGAAATGGGCGAAAACAACCCGAGCCTTTACTTCAAAAGGGCAATCTGGCAGCTCGTGAACGGCCTGAAGGCGGGCTCTGACATTA
>JANLHD010000151.1 GCA_024653865.1 archaeon
AGCGAGGCGATTTATTTGCGCGACCCGGATGAAAACGGGATAGAAATTTATGCGGACAGGCCAAGGGAAGAGTGGCCAAAAACCAGGGGCGGAAAAATCGAAATGTACACAAAGCCCCTTGATTTTGAGGGGCTTTTGAAAGAGGATGATTAGGGGGTTTCTTGCCCCTATTTGCGCCTCGATTTTTTGCGCAAGAGAGGATAAGTTTTTTAGCACCCCCGCGCATTTCTCTTGTTTATGGCGGTGAAAAAAGTTCCTGCGGCAAACTCGCGGCTTAAGGCCTGGGTGGCTGCGGCGAGGGAAAAAGGCAAAACCGGGCAATGGGCCTCGTTCAAGAATTGGGCGAGGACTGGAAAAAGCAGGGGGCTTACTGAACACACTCTAAATGAACTCTCGAAAAAGGGCTTCGATTACAAGGAGCAGGAAAATAGGAGAATGCGTAAACCTTACTCGCCAAAATTTACCCCTGAAGAAGTCCGCGAGGTGCGCAGGCAATTGACGGATTTGGTGAGGCTTTTGTATCCGCGCCTCGGAAAGGACGCGGTGAAAAGAAACGCAGATGCGCTTTTGGAAAAGACAGGGAAGATTCAAAGGGCAAGCTTTGAACAGTGGATTGAAGAAAATAGGTCGCCAAAAAGCCTTTTTGATTCGGGAAGGATGTATTTAGAGGCGCTCGACCCCAAACAGAAAAAAATTGGAAAAAAAAGGGGGCTTGAGGATTCGGATGTCGGTTATCATGACGGAAATCTTGTTCTTTCCAAAAACTGGATGAACACAAATTATGAAAGGACCGCGGTGTTCCACGAGGCGGCTCATGCACTCATTGGAAATGATGAGAGGCGGGTTATACTTGCCGAATTTTATTATTCATTAAAGCGAGGGGTAATGACGCCCGATTACCTAAGAAGATATCCTTTGGCGTGGAAAGACGCCATTGCGGTCCGTGAGCATGCCCTGGCATTATACAAACTTGGCAAAACCAGAGGCTGGAAAGTTGCGGACGCGCGCCTCAGAAAAGAAGTTTTCGCATGATTTTAGGACAAAGCTTTTTTTAGTGGCAAGGGCTTATTCATAAAATGCGCAAAAGAATAGTGAACCACAAAGGAGTGCCGCTTGATTCACGCGGAAACCCAATAATCAAAAAGGCCTCGATTCATTTGGCAAGGGTTGAGGGGAGTAAATGGCGCGGCTCTTTGCTAGACCACAGGGGAAGGGAAATCAAGCCCACAGTAATTGCCGCGGATGCGAAAGAACTTGAGAGGCATCTCCCGCGTTTTGAAGAGGCCGCCAAGAATGACCCTGTTTTGGAGGACGCGAGACAAACGCTTGGGCAAATGCAAAATACCCAAAACGTGGAGGATGTGATGAGGTTGTTTTTGGGAAGCAAATTATTCCAGGAATCGGTTGTGACGGGAAAACTTGCGGGTTCAAAATTAAGGGGGCTTTCTATGGACGCCAAACAATTGAGGCGTTGGTTCGCCGACCTTGTGACATATGAATATGAACGCAAAAAAGCGGAATGGGAAGCGCAGAACCAGAGGCTAATTCAGGGAACCCCAAAGAGCCGGATTGTAAAGCCCTAAAGGGCGAAGGCGCCGAGAGAGCGATTAGAAGGAGGAAGTGAAAAATATTTGCAACATTCTTGGACAAAGCAGGAGTTTGTTTTCAATAGTTTTGGATTGCATTAAGCCCGCGTGCCGCGAGAGCCATTGCCTCACGGGAAATTTCGTCTTGGATAGAGGGGCCTTTAATAGTTTCCGAAGGGATGCGGCTCAGGTCGTCAAATATCCTTTTTGCGCCACTGTGCGCGGTGCCAAATACCGCGACTGCCTTAATTTTGCGGTTTCCGAATACTTCTTTTAGTTCGCCGAATAATTGCGGCTGGGTTTGGGCGATTCTTTTGTTTCGAATGTATAGGTGCAATGCCAGATTTCTTACTGCGCCCCTCTTATGATTGGCATTTGAGTTGCCTCCCAAATACTGTGCATAAGACCTCTCGAAATTGTACATTGATTTTCTGAGCTGCTCAAGTTCTTCTTGAGAGTATGATTCCCCATACTTTATTTGCAGACCGAATTTTGCGGCTATTTCTTGCATCGCAATCCCGAAACCGCCATAGTTTTTTGCGGCAATTGTGTATGACAAGTCACCGGACCTCTTTTGTTCCGATAAAATCACTTTATTCACATTTATTGCCGAGAGTTTATGTTCTATGTCGACATATTTCTGGCCCAATTGCCGGAGTTTTTCCGCCTGCATCGGGCTGATTTTTGAATAATCGATGTCCTTAGTTACATCCAAAAATTTCCTTATGGCCTCGTGCACCAGGGGCGCATA
>JANLHD010000157.1 GCA_024653865.1 archaeon
CTTAATTGATGCCCTGAAATCCTCCAAAGAAAAAAAAGTTTCCGAAGAAAAACCGCGCGCGGACAATTCAACAAATTCCCCTGGCTTTATCGGAACAGGAAATTCCATCCCCGCACGGATGAGAGCACGCGGCTCGGAGGCGAATGCCACGACTTCGGAATTTTCCCCCACCCAAAGGGGCTTCAATCCCAAAAAATCCCGGAACGCGAAAAGCGATTCCCCAAAAAGCAACCCGGCAGAATATTCCCCGTTCGCCTTTTTCGCAAATTTTTTCAAAAGGGCGGGAAAGTCCTTGGGCTCGGCATTTGCAAAAAAAGAGGCGATTGCCGCGGAATCCGATTCAAAAGACCCCGCGCCCTCGAATTCATTATAATTGTAAATCTGGCCATTGTGCGAAACAGAAGCATTGCCCACAGTGATTGGCTGGATGCAATTGCCCGTGACCGAGAGCAGCGAATGCGCGAGCATTATGGGAGAATCCGGGATTGCGAGCGAGTCAAGAGTCTTGGACTTTGCCTCCGCATGCGGAGTTTTTACCCCAAAAGCCTCGGGGCCCCTGTGAGATGACGCAAGCAGCATTGCGCGAATCTGGGGGGCAACACTTTTCCCCTTTTTTGAAACGCAACCCGCCACAAGGCACATTTGAATCATTCCTTGTAATAGTACTCGCCGGACTTTTTTTGCGACTGGTCGAGCTGGGAACCCGGCTTATTCGCCCTCGGGCGGCCGGATTGGGGATCGCGTCTGAATGAAATTTTCATGCTTTTCAAAAAAGAATTCATGCCCTCATGCATCGAAACAGGCTTTCCCGCAAATCCGCTAACCGATGCCTCGCCGGAAAAAATCAAAAGGCGGTCGCTCACATAATCCTGGAACAAAATGTCGTGGTCAACCAGCATGCAGATTTTCTTCTTCGAATCCGAAACCGAGCGAACCGCATCAGCCATATTCAGGCGGTCCTCAATGTCCACGAACGCGGTCGGCTCATCCAAAAGCACGAGCTGTGAATCATTCCTGCAAAGCGCGACCCCTACGGCCACCTTTTGGAGCTCGCCGCCGCTTAGCTCCTCTAGCAAATGGTTCTCGAGCTCTGTAATTGCAAGGCGCCTGTCAACCTCGTTCTTGAACAAGGAGCGGTCAATGTCCTGCGAATCCAAAAATTCGCCTATTGTAACCGCTTTTTCCGGAACCAAATACTGGGGCTTGTAAGAAACCTTAAGGGAAAGGCCAAGTTCTGCATTGTCCGGCTTTTCCGCGCCCGCGAGCATTTTCACAAAAGTGGTTTTTCCAATGGCGTTCGGCCCCATTATGCCCAGAACCTCGGCCTCGCGCAAATCCCCGGCGGCCGCGGATAGTGAAAATGAGCCGAGTTTTTTTTCAAGCGCCGGATAGGTTGCAACCACGCGCTTTTTCATGTAATCGGTGGAAGGCTTCACCTCGAACTTGAGTTCCTTTCTGCGGAACCTCACGTTCTCATCCTTCACATACCCGTCCAAAAATTCATTGATTCCATTCTTCACGCTCTTGGGATTCGAAACTATTCCGTACGCGGATTTTTTCCCATACAACAGGTGCACGGAATCGCTCAAATAATCCAAAACCGCGAGGTCGTGCTCTATAACAACAACGCTTTTCCCCTCCTGCGCCAGGCCGCGAATCAGCGCCGCAGCCGCGAGCCTCTCCTTCACATCCAAATAAGATGTGGGCTCGTCGAAAGCGTAAAAATCCGCATCCTTCAATGCTGCCGCGGCAATCGCCACGCGCTGCAATTCCCCTCCGCTGAGCTCCGAGAGGTTTCGGTCCAAAATCTTTTCAATCCCCAATGCAATGGCGGTCTCTGAGAGGCGCTTCTTGTCGTCGACCTTGGAAAGAAGTGCACTCACCTTCCCCTTGAACGCCTTGGGAATCCCCGTAATGTTCTGGGGCTTGAAAGAGACCTTCACGCCGCCTTCTTTTAGGGTAGTGAAATAACTTTGGAGCTCTTTTCCCCGGAAAAAACTTATTACAGAATCATAATCCGGCTCCTTTTCATAATCCCCCATATTCGGGATCAATTGACCCGCGAGAATTTTGAGAATGGTGCTCTTCCCGATGCCGTTCCTGCCGATTAGGCCCACTATTTCGCCTTTTTTTATCGCCGGAAGGCGATATACCCTAAATGAGTTCTGGCCGAACCTTTGCACGGGTTCCTCACTTAGCTCTTGCACGAGGTTCTCAATGTAAATGCAATCCACGGGGCATTTAATCACGCAAATGTTGCACCCGATGCAAAGCTCCTCGCTAATGATGGGGATGTTTGTCTCCTCATTTAGCGAAATGCACTCCTTTCCGGCGCGGTTCACGGGGCAAACATTGCCGCAAATGTAATTGCACCCGTTGCCGTTAATGCACCTATCCGATTCCAAAACAGCCACTCTTGTCATAAAAATCAACTTCCAATACATGAATTCGATTCCAAGGCTTTAAAAGCAGTCAGTACAAAGAAGGCTATCCCCCACCCGCCCAGGGGGCAAAAGGGGCTTTTTTTGGGAAAAAGTGGCTTTGTTTAAAACAATTTGGAGCATTTTATTGTTGCCATGAAAATACTAAAGACCGCAAGAAAAGAGGGCTTTGTCGAAGTGGTTCCGGACTCATTCGACGACTTGTGGCACCTCGAAAAAATCATAGAGCCCGGGGACTTGGTCAGCGGCAGCTCCGAGCGCAAAATAAAGGCAACCCAGGAAGGCGAAAAGGCGTTCAAACAAAAGGTGTTCGTGGAACTCGAGGTCAAAAAATGCGAATTCCACGAAGCCACGAACCAACTGCGCGTAATTGGAACCGTGGTTTTTGCAAAGCCCGAAGAGCTCGTCGAGCTAAAGAGCCACCACACAATAGAAGTTGAGCCGGGAACTCCCATAAAAATCACGAAAAAAGAGCTCAAAAATTACCACATAGAAAGGCTCGAGCGCGCAAAGGCAAGCGCCGGAAGGCAAAGGTTGCTGCTTGTTGTAATGGATGATGAAGAGGCCGAACTCGCGTTCCTGCGCGACGTGGGAATAGAATCAAAGGCGCGCATTTTGGCAAAAAAAAGCGGAAAAAGATTCAAGGAAACCGAAAAGGGCAACAAATACTTTGACGAATTGCTCGAAAAAATAAAGGAACTCTCCCCCCAAAAACTCGTTATTGCAGGCCCTGGATTTGAAAAGCAAAACTTCGAAAAATTCCTCTCACAAAAGCACGAAAACCTCAAGGCGGTGTTTGAATCAACAAACTCCGTCGGAATAACAGGCCTCAACGAACTCATAAAGGGCGGAAAAATAGACAGGCTCCTGGAGGGATTGCATTCCGCGGAAGAGGCAAGGACGGTTGAAAAAATCCTTATGGGAATAGGGCAGTCCCAGAGCGCAATAGGGTTTATGGAAGTAACAAAGGCGGTGGGGGCGAATGCTGCGCAAGAAATTGCCGTGAACGAAAAAATGCTCTCTGAAAAGAGAAGAGAAACTGAGGAATTGCTTGATTCGGCGGAGCGAATTGGCACAAAAATAGTTTTTGTTTCCGCACAAAGCGACGCGGGAAAAAAACTAGAAGGCCTAGGCGGCGTCGCCGCATACCTGCGGTACAAAATGCGCTAAAGAAAAATACTCTAGGCCACTTGAACATTTCATTTCATTTGGTACTCGAACCACTCGACTTTTTTTGCATTCACGAGGTCGCGGATGTTTTTTTGTTTCCTTGAAAGCTGCGAGGACGCGGTCTTGAACTCTGCGAAGACAATCTTGTCTTCTGAAAAGACAATGCCGTCAACCGGGTTGCCGAGGAACCTAAATTCCTCCGGGTTGAATGGAAAATCCTTTGTGAAAGGAATGAACTGCTCGGTCATTTTCCCGTACTTCACGGACATGGAGGACTTTGAGAACCTGGTTTCCTCGAGGTGCTGCTCGAGCAATTTAAGGCGCGAGAGCAAAAAAAGCACGAAAAATAAAAGCAACCCCGCTATGAACAGGACTGCTGCGAAAACAAAATCAACCATATACAAAAAAGAGGGCGTTTGAGGTTAAAATAATTGTGCTCACGAAAAACCAAAGAATGAGCCGACAATTTTAATCATAATTCCGCCAATCAAATAAATAAGCACAATAGAAACAACCGGGAGCAAGTACTTTTTCAGCCCCGGGAAAGACACATTTTTGTTTTTCCCGGACAAAAGAAACGGCACCACATTCATTGCCTGGTAATTGAGCATGACATAAGGAAGGAACAAGAGCATTGCCGGAGCAAACAGGAAAAACGCGATGCCATCCCCAAGCGCCTGGCCCAGGCTCATGAAAACAAC
>JANLHD010000161.1 GCA_024653865.1 archaeon
ATTGTTACTCGTGTTCCTGGCAAGGGCAATAGAAGGGGTTTCGGCGGCGGCAATGTTTCCCGCGGCGGTTTCGCTCATATCCGATTATAGCACCGAAAAAACACGCGGCGCCGCCATGGGCCTCATGGGAATGGCATTTAGCCTCGGGTTTATTTTGGGCCCCGCATTCGGCGGCCTTGCCTCGCAAATCTCAATACCAATAGCGTTTTTGCTCGCGGCCCTTCTTTCGCTCACGAACACGGTAACAATTTTGCTCTTCCTGAAAGAGCCAAAAGAAAAGGAGGAGAGCCGCGACATTGCCCACAAGGAAGTGGACCTTGTTTCCCATTTGAAGAGCAGGACACTATTGCTCTTTTTGGGAACGTTCATGCTGAGCTTTTTAATAGGCGGGCTTGAGGCGGTGTTCGCACTTTTCACATTCGAAAAATTCGGCTTCGGTTCTGGGGAAGTCGGGCTCGTGTTCATGTACATTGGCATACTGATTTTCTTCGGGCAGCTCGTGAGCGCAAAACTATTGCTCCACTACAGCGAAACCACCATGATAAAGGCGGGCTTTCTTTTGAATTCAACCGGGTTTCTCGGAATATTTTTTGCACCCGACATCATCACCCTCGGCCTGACCCTTGCAATCATGGTAATGGGAAACGCCATGTCAATGCCTTCGGTCATTTCAATGATAACCAAAAAAGTGCAGGGAAAGCGCGGCGCAATACTCGGGCTAAACTCATCGTTCCAAAGCCTCGGCCAACTCATCGGCCCGATTTTTGCGGGATTCTTGTTCGGGATATCGCACATCTTTTCCTTTGCCGGAATTTGGGCGGTCCTCCTAGGATATCTGCTGGTTTTCGCTGGATTTGAATTTTTAAAAAAGGAATTCTAAAAAAAGTTAGAAACCCAAACACAACCCAACCAAAATTTTTTTGCAGGTAAGGCAAACCAACAAAAACCCCTTTTGGCATAATAAAAACAAACATAAATTGTTTGCACAATAAGCTTTTATAGGAAAAAAGAAATTAAAGTGAATGAGATGGGCGTAAAATACAAATATTTGGTCGGGGCGTGCTTTGCAAGCGCTTATAGGCTATTGCGGGTTTTTCCAAATTCGGACCCGCTAATGGGTTTCATTGCCCCGGCTGCAAAAAACGAGCCAATGTGGAAGGCGCCGCTCTTCGCATTTGCCACGATGTTCATTTTTGATTTTTTCACCAGCGGAATCGGAGTATGGACGTGGGTAACCGCAACCACCTACGCACTTGTCGCGCTCTGGCTCACGCATTCTCTCAAGGGAAAAAAATCCAGCCTATCGACCTACGCATCCCACGGCGCGATTGGAATAATAGCATTCGACATCATCACCGGGCCATTCATGAGCACATTTTTTTTCGGGACACCCTTCATGCTAACAACAATCGCGCAGGTCCCCTTCACTATAATGCACGTGATTTCGGCAACATTTGGAATCGCCATCATAACCCCGTTCTATGATTCGGCGGTTGCAAAGGAAATTTCGGGCTATTTTTCAAACGCGAAAGCAACGCTCGCAAACCTAAGGCTGGTTCGATGAAAAAATTAATCGCGGCAACCCTGCTTTTGCTCGTTGCATTTTCCGGGTGCCTAACGGCTATAACCGAGCGCGAATCAACCGGAAGCGACACAACCCAATTCTATGTAAAGGGGATTGATGCCAAGGGACAACTGCTCTTTGAGGCCCCGGTAATTGCCCAGCCAAACGAAGGGGTTTTTGATGCACTCAAAAAAAGCGGCGTTCCAATTGAATACGACGACACCGCCTACGGGCCTTTTGTAACCGGAATCGGGTCAATAAAGGCGGGCGAAGGCGAATACCTCGCCCTATACGTCGACGGCGAGTACGCGCAAACAGGCATTGCGGACATCAAGCCCGAAAGGGACATGAGGGTTGAATTTCGCATCGAAAAAATCCAGTGAAAAGGAACTTAAACTAAGCCCCAGCCAATTATTTTGCCGAATGATGATGACGAGTAGCTGAGCTGTGAAAAACATGCTGATACTGGTTCAAGCTGACGGTACTTATTTTTGCATTTAATGGGGCCGCAAAATGGACAAAAGAATACAAGAGTATATTGAAAGATTTCCAAGTGATGTTCAATCTATTCTCAAAAAAATACACGAGCTTATCAGGGCACAAGCCCCAGAAGCAACAGAGGCAATGGCTTACGGAGTACCGACATTCAAATTAAACGGCAACCTTGTTCATTTTGCGGCATTCAAAAAACACGTGGGTTTGTATCCAACTCCCTCAGCAATTGAAAAGTTCAAAACAGAACTAAAAGGTTACGAAACTGCGGCAGGCACAATAAAATTCCCTTTAAATAAGCCAATTCCGTACGAATTAATAAGAAAGATTGTTAAATATCGAGTAAAAGAGCAGCAATGAATGCCTTTCCTTTAACGGCAATAATTGGAAAACTAGGGGGCAAAAAAGAAGGTCTTTTCGGATGGCGTTGGGTGAATTTGTTCGAAACATTCTTTTGGAAGTAAACACCACGCTTTTGTCGTTCTCGGCCTCATTCTACATTTCATTCAATAGCATATTGACAAACCCCAATTCGCCCCTGCTTTGGCGCGGAATTTTATTCGCATTCGTTTTGATTGTCTCAAACATTTTGTTCAGGGAAGCGCTCAAAAAAATTACAAACCACGGGGGCTATCGCTGGGGCCAGGTTGCGGCAAACTTGTTATTGTACCTAATTTTGCTGGTTTTTACCATATCAACCCTTTCCGCATTTACAGGAATTCAAATACCTCTCGAGTGAATTTTGGCACCGAAAGGAGCGCCCCAAAATTCGCCAAAAGCCGGGTTTTATCACACACCCCGGCGTGTTTTAAAGGAATCGCTTTTGAATATCATTATGGCACTTTCCATAAAAAAACTCTCGATTTCCATAGGCAAACTAGACCTTCTCCACGACGAGAGCGTTGGAATCGCCGACGGGTCAAAAGTCGGCCTCATAGGAAGGAACGGAGTCGGCAAAACAACCCTCTTAAAGGCAATTCTCGGGCAGGCAGATTACACCGGCAGCATTGAATTCAACGGAAAGGCGGCCTATTTTTCCCAGAACATTGAACTCGACAAAAATAAAACTGTCCAGGAAACAATAGAATCGAGCGCCACAATCCACCATCAGGGGACTTTCGACGAGGAGCTCGAGGAAATCGAAAAAAAACTCGCGGACCCAAAAATCCACGACGACGCCGAAAAACTCGCGAAATTAATGGAGCGCTACTCCGACCTCCTCACAAAAAAAGCCG
>JANLHD010000163.1 GCA_024653865.1 archaeon
CGTGAATGCGGGCCAGCTCATAAGGGTGGCAAAAGAAGGGGCCGGGGCGGTCACCATGAAAAGCATCGGGCCGCGCGAGAGGAAAGGCCACAAGAACCCAACCGTGATAGAATGGGAACATGGGCTTTTGAACGCGGTGGGACTGCCAACCCCGGGATACTTGAACACCGAAGAGGAGTTCGAGGAACTAAGGGCGCTCAAAAAACTTGGCGTGCCGCTCATTGCGAGCATTTACGGTTCAAAGTGGGATGAGTTCGCGCAGGTCGCAGAGTTCGTGGCGCAAAAAAAACCGGACGCAATAGAGCTTGACATCTCCTGCCCCAACACAGAGTGGGGAGGCACGCAATTTGCCACGAACCCCGAAGTGTCGGCAAAAATTGTGGCAAGCGTCAAAAACGCGTGCGGCAAAATCCCCGTGATTGCAAAACTAACCCCCGCGGCGACAAATCCCGTGGAAGTCGCAATTGCATGCGAAGAGGCGGGGGCGGACGCTATTTGTGCCGCAAACACGATGCCCGGAATGCTAATTGATGTTGACGCAAAAAAACCGATACTCGCGTTCAAAAAAGGCGGAATGTCGGGGCCTGCGCTCAAGCCAATCAACCTCAAAATAGTTTATGAACTCCACGAAAAAGTGCAAATCCCAATCATAGGCGAGGGCGGAATCACGAACGGAAGGGACGCGCTCGAATATGTAATGGCGGGTGCCAGTGTGTGCGGAATCGGCAGCGCGGTGTGGATGCACGGCACGGGAGTTTTCAAAAAAACCTCGCTCGAAATGCAGGAGTGGATGAAAAAGAACGGTTATTCTAAACTCGAACAATTGAGGGGAATTGCGCATGGGTGAGAATTGCGGCAAGGAATGCTGCTGCGGGGAAGAAAAGTGGTTTAGCGGAACCAAAATGCGCATGGTGGAAATAGAGAAGGTGCGCGAGGAATTTCCCGGAAACGCAACGCTTTACCTGAAAGAAAAAATGTTTTTTTGCCCCGGGCAATTCGCCATGGCGTGGCTCCCCGGGGTTGATGAAAAGCCCATTGCAATCATTCCGAACGGCAAAAAATACGCGATAAATATCGAGGCAAAGGGAAGCGCGACAAAAAAAATGATTGGCCTCAAAAAGGGGGATAAAATCGGCATACGCGGACCATATGGAAGGCCATTTGACACCCGCAATGTGAGGAAAGCAATTATTGTTGCGGGCGGCGTGGGAATTGATTCAATAATCGGACTTGCGCAGGAACTCTGGGAACAGAAATGCAAAACCAAAATAATTTTGGGCGGCAGGACAAAGGAGAGGATTGTGTTTGAAAAAGAACTAAAAAAACACGGAGAAGTCTACATAACAACTGATGATGGATCTTACGGAGAAAAGGGTTTCAATGTGCAGGTGCTCGAGAGGCTGCTTGCAAAAGGCAAGTACAACAGGGTATATGCGTGCGGCCCGGAGATTATGGCGGCGCGGGCGTTTGAAATTTGCCGCAAATCCAAAACGAGTTTCGAGGCATCGCTTGAGAGGTACATGAAGTGCGGAATAGGCGTGTGCGGGCAGTGCGTAATCGACGACAAGTTGGTTTGCGCGGACGGCCCGGTGTTTCGCGGCGAAGAACTCGCGAAAATGAAGGAGTTCGGGAAAAGCGCTTACCTGAAAAGCGGCAGGAAGGCCAATCTTAAGGAATACTTTGAGTGGCGGGAAGAATGAGCCTTTGCATTTTTGGCGCAGAGGTCTACGAGAAGAATAGGCTCGTGAAAAAAAACATTCTCATAAAGTCCGGCAAAATAATTGCAATCACAAAATCAAGGATTAAGGCAAACGAGTACCTTGATGCCAGGGGCAAAATCATCCTTCCCGCGGCAATTGATGTGCACGTGCATTTCCGCGAACCGGGTTTCACGGAAAAGGAGGATTGGTTCTCGGGTTCGCTTGCGGCAATCCACGGAGGCATTGCAACTGTTATGGAAATGCCGAACACAAATCCGCCCACGGATTCCATCTCGAGGTTTGCAGAGAAAAAGGTGCTCGCGAAAAAAAAATCCCTCGTGGATTTTGACCTCTACATGGCGGCTACGGAAACAAATTTGGGGGAAATCGAAAAGGCAAAGGGATTGCGGGCGGTAAAACTATATTACGGCTCAACCACGGGAAACATTCTTTTCAACAAGCGCGAAAAGATTTTGGAACTCTTTGCACTCGCGAAAAAAAAGGGGATTATTGTGGTTGTGCACGCGGAGGACGAGCAAACAATAAGGGCAAACGCAAAAAAATTTGCGGGAAATGCTTCGCCAAATGTGCACGCAAAAATCCGCAGCGAAGAGGCGGAGGCAATCGCGATTTCTGAATTGCTAGAGCTGCAGAAAAAGGCGGGAAACAAATTGCACATAGCGCACATTTCCAGCGCAAAAGGACTCGCGCTTGTGAAGGGGACGAAGAAAGGGGAGAACAAAAACCTTGTCACGTGCGAAGTCACGCCAAACCACCTCTTCCTCGATTCAACTTCTTACAAAAGGCTCGGGAACCTCATGAAATGCAACCCCTCTATTAAGGAAAAGAAAAACAGGTCGGCGCTGTGGAGGGCTTTCAAAGGCGGGGAAATTGACATTTGTGCAACCGACCATGCGCCGCACACGCAAAAAGAGAAGCAATTGCCCTACGAGAAATGCCCTTCAGGAATTCCGGGGGTGGAAACAATGTACCCGCTTCTGTTGG